>USFK01000032.1 GCA_900553935.1 uncultured Collinsella sp. | reverse complement strand
CGCGGACAGGCAGGCCCCGACGGAGGGGAGGCGCCGCGCGCTCGGGCGGCGCGCCAAGGAGATCGTGGACGAGATAGTCGAGAGGCGCGGTCTAAAGAAGGAGTAATATCGGGACTTGCAGCGACGGACCTCAGGACGCTCTTACACCACGTCTGCGCGCGCCACCGTTGAAAGCCGTCAAACGCCCTTTAAAGGGGGTTAGATAAATTGATTTTGAGCCCATTTTCGCTCAGAACGGGCCGAAAAATATGACACCTCTTTTGCAACAGTACTCATATTTGGCATTTTTTGACCACGGGGTCCAAAACCATGTCCCAAAACACAAAAGGAGGGGCCTCGTAAGGCCCCTCCTTAGGAAAGGGAATCGATTTATTCCACAGCCGCAGATTAATCCTAGCCGCTACTCCATCATGTCGAGGACGGAGGGGCGAAGCTCGCTCTCGGCAGCCTCGGGATCGGTCTCGCGCAGGCGGTTGATGTAGCGGTTGTACCACATCACGGCAAGGCCCAGGAAGATAACTACACCGCCAACGTTGTAGACCAGTGTCAGCCACAGAGGCTGATCGAGCGGGATGGTGCCGCAGATAAGCACGAAGCAGAAGACCACAAGCAGGAATGCAGCAATGGCCAGGCCAAAGGTACGCGAACCCATGCGGAAGCCACGGGGAGCAGCGTCGAAGTTCTTGCGCAGCATAAAGTAGGCAAGCAGGATCAGCAGCGGCGGGAGCAGAGCGGTGGCAGCCGTCATGTTGGTGACGATCATGAGCAGGTCGTCTAGGTTGCCGGAGCCCAGGGCCGGGATGATCAGGATGGGGACGACGATGGCAAACTGCAGCCAGGCAGCGCGGGCAGGAATGCCGTGCTCGTTGAGCTCGACGATCTTGCTACCAAAGACGCCCTTGGGGATCTCGGTGAAGAAGACCTTGATGGGAGCAGAGGTCCACATCATGAGGGAGCCCAGCGTGGCAGCGAGAAGGATCAGGCCAATGACGCGCGTGGACACTTCCATGGGAATGCCAAAGTGGGCAAAGACAGCGCCGAATACGTCGAAGATACCGGTGGAGATGGCAACGCCGCCCTCGGGAATGAACAGGTTGACCAGCAGCGAAGCGCCTGCATACAGAAGGCCGATGGTCAGGCCGGCGATAACGACGGTGCGCACGAAGGCCTTGACGCCACCCTTAAGGTCGTTAAGGAACACGCCGACAGACTCAGCGCCGCCAACGCCCTGGATGATCCAGGCAAGCGTACCGAAGAAGCCCCACATAGTTGCGAAGTTGGTCGTGTCGGGAGCCATGTTAGCGGGGGTAGGAGCCGTAGCGAACTCGACGCCGCCAAAGGCAGCAGCCAGGGACAGCAAGATGAACACGGCAGTCAGGCCGAGAGCCGCGGTCGAGCCGAAGGAGGAAATGGAGCCGATCCACTTAGCGCCCTTGGTCGAAACCCACGTGGCGATAGCAAAGACGACGATCTCGATAATGGTGATCCACAGCTGCGAGAGCTCGGCATTGGCACCAAAGAACACGTAGCTCGCGTAAATGATGACGTTAGGCAGGACGGACGCAAAGTAGAACAGGTTAACGAACCAGTAGCTAAACGCCGTCAGGAATGCCCAGCGGCCGCCCATCGAGGTCTTGACCCAGGCGTACACGCCCGACTCGGAGTCCTTGTTAAGGCCGACGAACTCGGCGGTAACCAGGGTATAGGGGACAAAGTACAAAAGCGTGGCGAAGAAGAACGACGGCGCAGCTGCCAAGCCGATGGCCGCGTTGTTGTTGATGATGTTCTTGATACCGAACACGGCGGCGACCGTCATGCCCAGCAGAGCGAACGAACCAATCGTTCCTCGTTTTTCAGAGCTCATAAGCCCTCCCAATCATCCGTTATATCTCATCTAAAACCGTCCGGACTGCAAGCGCAATCGTGGACGGCGCACCTGCTAAGGGGAATGGGGAAAAGGGAGTCAACAAAGCCATCCCCCTTAACGGCGCGAAGCAAACGCCCAAACGGACGAATACTACTTGTTGGGGAAGGAGTAACCTTCAACCGTCACGTGCAGTACCACGACGCGGGGATCCGCGGCATCGGCCACGACACGGTAGGCCTCGTCGATCTCGACGACGGCAACGCCACCGGCGGGAATCGTCACGGTCTCCCCCGCACCCTCAAAGCGCTCACGATCGTCGATATCGCTGTATGCGCGGGTGCAGGTGAGGCCTGCCTTGGGGGCAACCTCGACAGTCAGGTCGCCGTCGAGCGGGGCGAGCACGGCATGGTAGCGACGGTGACCGACCAGATCGGCGGTAACTGCCTCGTGGGCGTTCACCCACCAGTACACCAACGAGTCGCCGATGGAGTACGCCACATCGTGCTGCAGGTCGGCAACACCATCGAGCGCCTGACCGGTACGCATCCACTTCTTGACAGACTTCATCTGAGCGTCGAAATCGGCGCGCGAGTTAAAGACATGCATGACTTATGCCTCCTCAATGGGTGCCAGCGCCTGAGCCAGATCGGCAGACGTCAGCGGTCGCAGGGACACCTCAAAGCTGAAGCTCTCAAAACGGGTGCGGTAGGAATCGAGTACCTCGGAACCCCAAGAGTTGGAGCCAAGGCCGAGCAGTTGGTCGTTGATGTTGACCGTGACCGTGTCACCCTTGACAAGGTCGTAGACGTGCTTGGCGTTATCGATGGCCTCGCAGCTATAGGGCCATGCCGAGAACGAGAACGGGTTGGAGGCGGCATCGACCGGACGAGTCACCAGCACGCCGTCGCCATGGCTGGAGCGCAGGGCAACCCAGCGGGTGCCCTCGCGGTTAGCGCAATCCTGGGGCATGACATACGGCGTGAACATGTCGTCGACCGTAGTGCGGTAATGACCGACCGGGTTGGCGCGCAACGAGTCCGGATAGTTCTCGCCCGGGCCGTGGCCATACCACTCGACAGCACGGTCGCAACCGGGGACCTCGAAGGAGATGCCGATGCGCGGGATGATATCCGAGTAATCGCCGTAGGGCTCGCCGGAAACCTTGAGGTCGACGCGACCGCTCGGAAGCACGGTGTAGACGAGCTCGACGCGCATGCCGAACGCGCGGACGGGAGGAGCGATACGCTGGCTCACGGTAACGACGACCGCATTGCCATCCTGCTTCCAAGAAACCTTGCGGGTAGACGTCTGCATCACATCGATGAAGTTGTCCTTCCACAGTGAGTCATACTCCTGGGCATGGTTATCGACGAGCGGATGCCAAAAACCAACCTGGGGACCAGAGGCCATTACGTCGCGGCCGGATGCCTTCCACTCGCTCACGGTACCGTTGACTTTGCTGAAGGTCAGCTCGCCGTTGAGGGAGTGGATGCGGATCTCCTGCTCGGTCTCCTCAACCGTAAGCTCAGGACGAGCGGGGGCCGCGATGGCCGGCGCCGGATGGTTGGCGATGGCAAACTGGCTTGCGCCCAGTTGGAACATCGGCTCGCACCAGGCGTGAGCCGCCATGGTGTAGGCGCGCACGGTCAGCAGGGTCTCGCCTACCGCGGCCTCGCGAATCACCAGCGGAAGCTGGACGGACTCGCCGGGGGCAACCGCACCGGGCATGAGCGTCTTGCGGCAGACCACGTCGCCGTCCACCAGGGTCTCGGCCGACAGGCAGACATCCTCGAGGGTGGTGAACCAACGCTTGTTGGTGACGGTCAGCTCGCCTGCCTCGGCGTCATAAGCCATGCGGACCGGGCAGATGACCTGTCCGTACTCGGTAAGGCCTGGGCTCGGCTGCTGCCAGGGGAACACCATGCCATCGATGCAGAAGTTGCTGTTGTTGGGGTAATCGCCGTTGTCGCCACCATACATATCGTAGGCAACGCCGTCCTCGGTCACAGCAGCCAAACCGTGGTCGCACCATTCCCAGATAAACTGGCCTTGGATGCAATCCCAGCGATCGAAGACCTCCTGGTACTCGGACAGGCCTCCGGGGCCATTGCCCATGGAGTGGCCGTACTCGCAGTTGATGCGCGGCTTGGGGAACGGATGCTCACCAAAGTCGTTCATCTGCGACACACGGGAGTACATCGTGGAAATGACGTCGACGGTATCGGCGTTGCGGTCCTCCTCGTAATGGACCGGACGATCATCGAGCTCGTGAGCCTTGGCGTACATCGCGCGGATGTTGCAGCCATAGCCGCTCTCGTTGCCCATCGACCACATAATGATGCAGGCGTGGTTGCGCTCCTGCATCACCAGGCGCTCAATGCGGTCGACGTAGGCCGGCTCCCAGGCAGGGTCGTCGGTGACCAGGGCGATGTTGCCGATATTCTCGAAGCCGTGGCTCTCCATATCGGTCTCGGCGACCAGCATGATGCCATACTCATCGCACAGCTCGTAGAAGCGCGGGTCGTTGGCGTAGTGGGATGTGCGCACCGCGTTGATGTTGTGCTGCTTCATGAGTTCCAGGTCGCGGCGCATGCGATCGAGGCCCACGGCGCGGCCCTTGTGATCGTCGTGATCGTGGCGGTTGACGCCATGCATCTTGAAGTAGGTGCCGTTGAGGTAGATATGATTGCCCTCGACCGTCACCTCGGCAAGGCCCTGGCGATGCGGAACATACTCGCTGACCTCGTCACCGTCGTAGACCTCAAACGTAAGGTCATAGAGGAAGGGGTCCTCGGGATTCCAGAAGTGGGCATCGGTCACGCTGCACTCGGCATGACCGTCGACGCACTCACCCGTAGCCACCACATTCTGGCCATCGCTGAGCGTATACACAACGCGGGTAGCTCCCTCGGCCACCGTATCGAGCGTGATTAGAGCGGCATCGCCCTCGCGGTGCGTGCGGAACCTAAAGTCGACCAGGTGCGCGGCGGGACGCTGCATAAGGTACACATCGCGGAAGATGCCCGAGGCCCACCACATGTCCTGATCCTCGATATAGCTGCCATCGCTGTACTGCAGGACCTTGACCGCAAACAGGTTGTCGCCCTCGACGAGCGCGTCGGTCACGTCAAATTCGGCAGACAGGCGCGAACCCTTGGTCATGCCGATAAACTTGCCGTTGACGTACAGCTCGCCATAGCTCTCGATGCCGTCGAAGCGAATGATCTCGCGAGCGCCGGCAGGCACGGCGGGAAGGTTGACGATGCGCTGGTAGACGCCCGTGGGGTCGTCGGAGGGAACGAACGGCTGGTCCACCGGGAACGGGAAACCCTCGTCGGTGTAGGCAAGGTTGCCATAGCCGTCCACCTGCCACAGGTGCGGAACCTCCACGTGATCCCACTCGGGCTTGTACGTGGAGAGCTCCTCGTTGGAGACGGCAGCGGGGCCCTCAAAGAGGCGGAACTGCCACGAGCCGGACAGCTGGACAAATCCGCGCGACAGCTCGCGGCTGTACGTAGCGGCGAGATCGGCGGTCTCGTAGCCCATAAAGTACGCATGGGGTGCCAGGCGGTTCCTGTGGGTGAGCGCTTGGTTTTCCCAATCGTTAATGGCGTCCATGGTGATGCTCCTTCGTCATCGTAGTGATTCTTGTGCAACCGGTTGTCCTTATCTTACGGGCGATGCAAAATACTGTGCAACCGGTTGTCCGCTGAACGGTCGATTTCGCCGGATTAACGGTGCAACCGGTTGTACAACCGCGGCACTTATGTCACCCTGCGTATCGAAACTCAGCGCAAAACAGCATTCCCAGGCGGCGGACAACGGCCGCGCCCATCTATGCCCCACCCTTGCAAGCCATGTTCAACAGCAGCTTGAACGTGAAATGCCACCAGTGGCCGGATATCATGAACGCTGTTCAGGCGCACTATAGTAAGCTGTATCCGCACCAGCCCGTATCAGTGACAACATCGACCGCATTTTCCAGGAGACGCCATGACCCAACCAGTTCGCACCGCACCTACGCTTGCCGAGGTTGCCGCAGCTGCCGGCGTGTCGCGCTCCACGGCATCGCGCGCCCTCAACGATTCGCCCCGCATTAGCGAGGAAACCAAAAAGCGCGTCCGCGCGGCGGCCAAGGAAGTCAATTTTGTACCCAACGCTCGTGGCCGAGCGCTCGCTGTCGGGCGCACGGAAATCATCGCGGTGCTCGTGACCGAGCCTTTGAGCGAGCTGTTTAGCGATCCCACCTACAGTGAGTTTTTAAGCGGCATTACCGAGGAACTTTCGGAGTCGTCTTACCTACCCGTGATCCTGCAGGCATCTTCCTCGCATGAGCGCAATCGCGCACGCGAGCACTTTGAGCGCCGCTCGTTCGATGCCGTAATCGACGTCTCCCCCTACAAGGGCAGCGAACTGCTCGAGGTGCTGCGCGAGCTGGGCGTGCCCACCGTGTTGTGCGGCCAGCTCGAGGGTCACCCCTATCGCGATGTGTTCTCGACGGTCTACTCTGACGACGAAGAGGGCGGACGCTTTGCGGCGCTCGCCATGAAGGAGCGCGGGCGCAAAGATATCGTCGCCGTGTTGGGACCGCAAGACAACCCCGCTGTTGTCGACCGCCTGCGCGGCTACCGCGCCGTCTTGGGCGAAGACCTCCCAGACGCAAACGTTATCTATACCGGCTGGAACAGCGGAGACGGCTATCAGGCCATGCACCAGATCCTCGCGCGCGAGATTGCTTTCGATGGCGTGCTCTGCGGATCGGACCGTATCGCGGCTGGCGTCATCACCGCACTCAACGAGGCAGGCCTATCTGTTCCGGCGGACGCTTCTGTCGTCGGCTTCGACGATCACGAGATTGCGACGCGCTGCGTCCCCGCGCTCACGACCGTCCGCCAGCCCCTGCGCGAAGAAGGCCACATGGCCGCCAACATTGCGCTCGACATGATCAAGGGTGCCGAGCCAACCACCACCGTCATGCACATGCAGCTCGTTCAGAGAGACTCGCTATAAGAAACTGGGGCAGGCTTTCCGCGACGCCCGGTCATCCCATGCCATCGCAATCTCGGCGTATAAAAAACGAGGGAAGGCACGCGTCCTTCCCTCGTTGCGGGCAATATGTAGCCGCTCGCCTACATCAGGCGCAGGCTGACATCCTTGAGCTGGGCGCCGGAAACGGCACTCGGGGCGCCCGACATGAGGTCAGAGCCGCTGGCCGTCTTGGGGAACGCCATGACGTCGCGGATGGAGTCGGAGCCGGTGAGCAGCATGCACACGCGGTCCAGGCCCAGAGCGAAACCGCCCATCGGGGGCGCACCAAACTTGAGCGCCTCCATGAGGAAGCCGAACTGAGACTCGGCACGCTCTTCGGTAAAGCCCAGGAGCTTGAGCATGGACATCTGCATCTCGGCGTTGTGGATACGCATGCCACCGCCGCCGGCCTCAAAGCCGTCCATGACAAAGTCGTAGGTGCAAGAACCGGCTGCCAGCGGATCGGCCTCGATCTTGGCGATGTCAGTCTCGGTCGGCAGGGTAAAGGGCTGGTGCTCGGCAGCATAGGCCTTGCGGTCCTCGTCCCAATGGAACAGCGGGAAGTTGACGACCCACAGGAAGTCGTGGCCCTCGCGCTTGATCTCGAGCGCGTTGGCCATGTGCGAACGCATGCCGCCCAGGATCTCGTCGGAGAGCAGGCGCGGGCCGGCGGCGAACATCACAAGGTCGCCGGGCTCGACGTCCATGCGCTCGCGCAGAGCAGCCATCTCCTCGTCCGAGAAGAACTTGACGATGGGGCTGTTGATGGAGCCGTCCTCGCGGAAGGCGATCCAGGCCAGGCCCTTGGCGCCAAACGTGGAGGCCACGCCGGCGAGCTTATCGATCTTGGCACGTGCCCAGGCACCGGCGCCCTTGGCGTTGATGGCCTTGACGACGGAGCCCTCCTCGTTTGCGGCGGTCGCAAAGACCTTGAACTTGGAGTTGGCAAAGATATCGGTCAGGTCGATCAGGTGCATACCATAGCGGGTGTCGGGCTTATCGGAGCCATAGGTGTCCATGGCCTCCCAATAATCCATGCGACGCAGCGGCGTGGGCATCTCGACGCCCATGCGGCCGAAGGCATCGGACAGGACCTCTTCGAGCGCGCTCATGACGTCGTTCTGGTCAACGAAGGACATCTCGATATCGACCTGGGTGAACTCGGGCTGACGATCGGCACGCAGGTCCTCGTCGCGGAAGCACTTGGCAACCTGATAGTAGCGCTCGACGCCACCGACCATAAGCAGCTGCTTCAGGAGCTGCGGGGACTGCGGCAGGGCGTAGAAGTTGCCCGGCTGGATGCGGCTGGGAACGATGAAGTCGCGGGCGCCCTCGGGCGTGGACTTGAACAGGGAGGGCGTCTCGACCTCCATGAACTCACGGTTGTGCAGCGCCTCGCGAATGGCAAAGGTAAAGTCGGAGCGCAGCTTGAGGTTGGCCATCATCTCGGGACGACGGAGGTCCAGATAGCGATAGCGCAGACGGGTGTCCTCGCTGGTCTCGATGCCGTCCTCGATCTGGAACGGCGGGGTGACGGACGTGTTGAGCACCTCGGCATGGTCGGTCAGGACCTCGATCTCGCCGGTCGCGAGCTTGGTGTTGGTGGTCTCCTCGCCACGGGCGCGCACAACGCCGTGGATCTTGATGGGCCACTCGGGACGCATGGTCTCGGCGATCTTAAAGGCATCGCCGTCAGAGTGCTCGGGGTCGAAGGTGAGCTGCGTGATGCCCTCGCGGTCGCGAAGGTCGCAGAAAATAAGGCCGCCGTGGTCGCGGCGACGGCTCACCCAACCGGTGAGGGTGACCTCTTCGCCCACGTTCTCGCGGCGAAGCTCGCCGCAGGTACGGGTGTGCATGGAATGCTCGTCGATGGGACGGGTCTGGCTCATACCAGTGATCCTCCTTTATGGATCTGTGCCGCCCCGTGTCGTTCCGGACGGCGTCGTACAGATTTGCCCGGCCTGCGTAAACCGCGCAGCCAGACATGGCGTTCTATCTTATCGCACCCGCGTCGATGTGCCGCGAAAAACTAGCTCCTGCCCAAAGACTTGACGGAGACGAAACAATTGACGCACCGTGGCCGTCGCACAGGCGTGCGGCGTGCGACAATGTGCCCCAATACAACTGCACTTGGAAAGGCCCGCCATGACTGCACGCCTCATCGTTATGGATATCGACTCCACGCTCATCAACCAGGAGGTCATCGACCTGTTGGGCGAGGAGGCAGGCGTGGGCGAGCAAGTGGCGCAGATCACCGAGCGTGCCATGCGCGGCGAGCTTGACTTTAAGCAGGCGCTCGAGGAGCGCGTGGGGCTGCTCGCCGGCCTGGACGAGAGCGTGTTCGAGCGCACCTTTGAGCGCGTGACGTTTACCCCCGGCGCGCTGGAACTTGTGCGCACGGCGCACAGCAAGGGTTGGAAGGTCGGCGTCGTGAGTGGCGGCTTTCACGAGGTCGCCGATAAGATCGTGGCCGCCGTGGGCATCGACTTTTGCCTGGCCAATCGTCTGGAGGTCGTGGACGGCAAGCTCACCGGTAAGTTGGCTGCCGACATTGTGACCAAGGAGTCCAAGCTCATCCAGCTGCTGGACTGGGCAGTTGAGTGCGGCGTCGATATGGCCCACACCGTCGCGATCGGCGACGGTGCCAACGACATCCCCATGATTCAGGCCGCGGGCACGGGCATCGCGTTTTGTGCCAAGCCCAAGACGCGCGAGGCCGCCCCGTTTGCCATCGACGAGCGCAATCTGATGCTCGCCATGGACATCATCCTGCGCGACTAGCCAATCCGTCTAGCAATTGAATCAGTCTGTCCTATAGTTTCCGAACAATTCTGTCTTAGTGTTCGGAAACATACCCTTTGAGTGCTAAACTTTGCGCCGTCGAAGGGAACATATATGGATAAGCGAGATCTAGAGCAGCTGCTGAGCGATGTTGCCGGCGGAGCAGTCACCCCTGCCGACGCCCTCACGCGCATCCAGACGGCTCCGACCGCCGATTTGGGCTTTGCGCAGCTCGACCTTTCGCGCGGGGTGCGCCAGGGAGCCGGCGAAGTTGTCTACGGCGCCGGTAAAACCGCCGAGCAAATTGCCGCCATTATCAAAGCATTACTCGATGCCGGCCAGGAGCGCATCCTGGTCACGCGCCTGGACGACGAAAAGGCAGCCCGCACCTCGGAGCTCCTCGGCAACGGCATCGACCTGGGATATGTCCCGGACGCCCAGCTCGCCCTGGTGGGTGGCAAGCCCTCCCCCAACGGCAACGGACGCATCGTCGTCGCCTGCGCCGGCACGAGCGACCTGCCCGTTGCCGAGGAAGCCGCGTTGACGGCCGAGTTCTACGGCAACGAAGTCGATCGCCTCTACGACGTGGGTGTCGCCGGCCTGCACCGCCTGCTTGCGCATGCCGAGGAACTTGCCCAGGCACAGGTGGTCATCGCCATCGCCGGCATGGAGGGCGCCCTGGCGAGCGTCATCGGAGGCCTGGTGAGTTGCCCAGTCATCGCCGTCCCCACCAGCGTGGGCTATGGCGCGAACTTTGGCGGCATGGCCGCACTGCTCGCCATGCTCAACTCCTGCGCCAGCGGCGTCTCGGTCGTCAATATCGACAACGGCTTTGGTGCCGCCTACCAGGCAAGTCTTATCAATCATCTGAGCGCCGGCACGTCCTGCGCCCGCTAAGGAGCATTTCATGTCCAACCATCAGCACACGCTTATCATCGACGGCACCTCGGGCATCAGCGGCGACATGACCGTCGCGGCCCTGCTCGACCTGGGCGCCAGCGAGGAGCATCTGCGCGACCAGCTCGCCACGCTGCCGGTCGGCGGCTTTGAGATTGCCGTTACACGCGTAAACAAGCATGGCATCGACGCCTGCGACTTTGATGTTCAGCTGGCAGAGGAGCTCGAGAACCACGACCACGACATGGCCTGGCTCTACGGCAACGAAGCGGGCACCGAGCACACACATGAGCATGAGCATGAGCACCACCACGACCATGACCACGGGGACTCCTGCTCCTGCGGCCATCACCACACCCAGGAGGAGCTGGACGCCGCCCGGCGGGCCGACCCCGACCGGGTGGACTATGCCTGGCTGCACCAGACCCGCATCCCCTTGCTGCGGCGGGCATGGGAACGCGGCAGGGTGTGCTACGCCCAGCCACTGGCGGAATTTATGGTGGAGGAGGCAGACTGGCTGCCTGACTACGCCCTGTTCCTCGCCCTGCGTGAGCGCTTTGGCGGCAAGGAGCTGAAGGACTGGCCCGACGAGATCCGCCTGCGCCATCCGTCGGCCCTGGCCCGTTATCGGGCCGAGCTGGCGGACGAGTGCGCCTTCCACGCCTTCCTCCAGCTCCT
>USFK01000031.1 GCA_900553935.1 uncultured Collinsella sp. | reverse complement strand
GGATATCGACGAGGTACTGATTTCCCAGCCTGATACGGGTGAGCAGGCGCTCGAGATTGTTGACATGCTCGTGCGTTCCGGCGCCATCGATGCCATCGTCGTCGACTCCGTCGCCGCGCTGACCCCGCGTGCCGAGATCGAGGGAGAGATCGGCGATACCACGGTCGGTTTGCAAGCTCGCCTGATGAGTCAGGCGCTCCGCAAGCTCGCCGGCTCGCTGTCCAAGTCCAACACGACATGCATCTTCATTAACCAGCTGCGAGAGAAGATCGGCGTCATGTTCGGCAACCCCGAGACCACGACGGGCGGCCGCGCCCTTAAGTTCTTCTCTTCGGTGCGTATCGACATTCGCCGCATCGACAGCATTAAGCTTAAGGATGAGGTTATCGGTAACCGCGTGCGCGCCAAGGTCGTTAAGAACAAGGTGGCAGCTCCGTTCCGTTCTGCTGAGTTCGACATCATGTACGGTACGGGCATCTCTAAGGAGGGCTCGATTCTGGACATGGCTGTCGAGTGCGGCATCTGCAAGAAGATGGGCTCCTGGTTTGCCTATGGCGAGGACAAGCTCGGCAACGGTCGCGAGGCCGCCAAGGCGTTCCTGCGCGAACACCCTGATTGCGCCGACGAGATTGAGCATAAGGTCCGCCTTGCCTGCGGGCTTGAGTTTGACGACGATGCTCCATCCGAGGTCGAGCTGACCGATCAGCCTGCGCCTGAGGAGTTTGACGAGCTTTACGCCATCGATGGTTCCGCCATGCTCGATGATGACGACGAGTAGCGGTTGCGCTCATGTCGTATACGGTGACCGAGGCCACGGTCGTCTTTCCCGATAAGAAGGCGGCCTCCTCGTTCTCGAGCGGGTATGCGTCCAAAAAGCCTTGCGCACATATCGATTGTGAGCTTGAGGGCGGTTTTGAGCGGTCCATTTGGATTCCCGTGCGGGTCGCGCGCCTGTATGTCAAAAACCGCCCCGATCTTCCCTGTGATTGGGACAACTTTCGTGAGGCGGTGCAGCTCGTCGAGCGTAAATGTGCACTTACCATGGTGACCGAGATGTTATCGCGCCGCGACCATGCGACGGGCGAGGTCCGTGACAAGCTGGCTCGCTACGGCTTTCACCAGACCGCAATCGATTTCGCCGTCGAGCGCGCCACCGAGTATCGCTTTTTAGACGAGAACCGCTTTTGCTCGTACTTTATCGAGGAGCGCAAGCGGCGCGGTTGGGGACAGCGCAAAATCGAGACCGAGCTCAAGCGCCGTCATGTCGTGCTCGATGACATTCCCGGTTATCCCGAGGATTATTTTGCCGTCGAAGACGATTTGGCGCGTGCGTCAGCCCTGCTCGCCAAGCGGCGTGTTCCAGAGACGCGCGGATTCGAAAAACTGGTTCGGTTTTTGATGGGCAAGGGCTTCTCGTATCATATCGCCGCCGATGCCGTTAAGGCACGTCTCGATGCCGAACGCGAGGAATGTGCGGTTTAGGCGTATGCGTTTTGTGGCCCTGCCGCTCACCGTGTTTTAGCCGCCGTGTTGGGGGCATTTATTTGACAGTTGTTGTGGTTCAACGTACGATAAACAGCGTCATTTGCTTTGTGATATGTGCTCATCTGTGATGAGTTTGTTTATATGTTTATCTGTATCCGACTCGCATAAGCTGCGCCCATATTACTCAAATGTCGCGAGCCGTTCGTAAGGACGGTTCGCTTTGTTGTGTAACGAATCCATAAAAAGGAGTGAGCATGCCTATCATCGCAGCGCTCGTTGGCATCGTTTTGGGTGCCATCGCCGCCATTGCCTACATGCGCACCGCCAAGCAGGGTAGTCTTCACGAGGCCGACGAAAAAATCCAGTCGGCACACGCACAGGCTGAGTCCCTGATCGGTGATGCTAAGCGTCAGGCCGAGACCCTCAAAAAAGAGGCTCTGCTCGAGGCTAAAGAGGAGATCATCAAGAACAAGCAGGCCGCCGAGGCCGAGGACAAGCAGCGTAAGAACGAGATTCGTACGCTCGAGAACCGCGTGATGCAGCGCGAGGAATCCCTTGATCGCCGCAACGACGCTCTCGACAAGCGCGAGCATCAGCTGTCCAGCCAGGCCGGTCAGGTCGAGAAGCGCTCCCGTGAGCTCGAGGAGCTCTGTGCAAAGCAGACCTCCGAGCTCGAGCGTATCGCCGACCTTACCCGCGAGGACGCCCACAAGGAGCTCCTCGATAAGGTTCGCGGCGAGGTCACCCACGAGGCCGCCACGATCATTCGCGAGTCCGAGCAGCAGGTTCGCGCCGAGTGCCACAAGACCGCCCAGGAGATTCTGTCTCTGGCGATTCAGCGCTGCGCTGCCGACCACACTGCCGAGGTTACCGTTACCTCCGTGCACATTCCCTCTGATGACCTCAAGGGCCGTATCATCGGTCGCGAGGGTCGCAACATCCGGACCTTCGAGCAGGTTTCCGGCGTCAACCTCGTGATCGACGACACGCCCGAGACCGTCGTTCTTTCGAGCTTCGACCCGGTCCGTCGTGAGACCGCCCGTGTCGCCCTCGAGAACCTCATCGCCGACGGCCGCATTCACCCTGCCCGTATCGAGGAGATGTATCACAAGGCCGCCGACCTGGTTCAGCAGCGCGTGCGCGAGGCTGGCGAGCAGGCTGCCTTCGATACCGGCATCCACGATCTGCACCCCGAGATCGTCAAGACCCTTGGTGCCCTGCGCTACCGTACCTCGTTTGGTCAGAACGTGCTTCAGCATTCCCTCGAGGTCTCTGATCTGTGCGGCGTGATGGCTTCCGAGCTGGGCTTGGATCCTGCTCCCGCCAAGCGTGCCGGCCTTCTCCACGACATTGGCAAGGCTATCGACCACGAGGTCGAGGGCCCGCATGCCGTCATCGGCGCCGAGCTTGCCCGCCGTTATGGCGAGAAGCCCGTTATCGTCCACGCTATTGAGGCTCACCATGCCGATGTCGACCCCAACACGGTGCTCGATGTCCTGGTGCAGGCCGCCGATGCTGTCTCTGCCTCTCGCCCCGGTGCCCGTCGCGAGTCTGCCGAGAACTACATCAAGCGTCTTGAGAAGCTCGAGGAGATCGCCAACTCCCATGACGGCGTCGAACGTACCTATGCCATGCAGGCCGGTCGCGAGGTCCACGTCATGGTCCAGCCGGACAAGATCTCCGATGCCCAGTCCACGGTCCTGGCTCACGATATCGCCCATCAGATCGAGGAAGAGATGGAGTATCCCGGTCAGGTGCGCGTCGTCGTGATTCGCGAGAGCCGCGCTGTCGATATCGCTAAATAACATGAGCGACGCGAACGAGCTCATCTCATTTATCGCGTCGATGTCGGGGGAGGGCAACCTTCGCGTCGAGGAGAACCTTGGCGAGGGGTATGTCCGCCTCCGCGTTTCGGAGGCCGAGCGGCGCCAGGCTAAGCACGACATTCAGCATGTCGAGGACATCGTCATCGAAATGCTCCGTAATGCTCGCGATGCCGGCGCCGACAAGGTCTATCTCGCCACGACCAAGGAAGATGGCGTCCGCACGCTTGTCTTTCTGGATAACGGTTCTGGCGTTCCGCAGGATATGCAAGAGCGAATCTTTGATGCCCGCGTTACCTCCAAGCTCGAGAGCATGAAGATGGACCGTTGGGGCGTTCACGGTCGTGGCATGGCATTGTTTTCGATTAAGCAGAACACCGACGAGGCCCGTGTGGTCACGTCCGGCGTCGATCTTGGTTCAGCCTTCAAGGTGAGCGTTGCGGCCGACCGCCTCAGTGAGCGTGCCGATCAGTCCAGCTGGCCCCAGGCCGTCAAGGATGAGGACGGACGTTATGTCTGCGCTCGCGGTCCACATAATATTATTCGCGCTGCTTGTGAGTTTGCGCTCGAGGAGTTGCGTGGTTGCGATGTCTATCTCGGTTCTCCGTCTGAGATTGCCGCGACCCTTTATGCTCAAGCGTCAAGTCGGCTCGATACGTCTCGTCTCCTGTTCATTGATGACGAGAGCGAGCTTCCGGTTGTCGATCGTTTAGGCCTTGCTTCTGATGCCGAGGACTTTATCCGTATTTGTTCGGGTTTGGGTCTTGAGATGTCCGAGCGCACGGCCCATCGCATTTTGGCAGGGCAGATTAAGCCCGTTCGCGGTGTGACCGCGCGTCTGCTGCGCGAGCGTGATTCGTCCTCGCATGCGCCGGCTCCTGTCGATCTCGCGAAGGATCGTCGCGGGCTACGTATTGCCAAGGATGACATGGCACAGTTTTCGCGCGCTGTGGAACGCGACTTTAATGACCTTGCCACCCGGTACTATCTCAACCTTTGCGGCGACCCAAAGATCCGTGTTTCGCGTGATCGAATCACCGTGACCTTTGATCTTGCCAAAGAGGAATAGTGCCTTTACCGAGTCCACTCGGTACGATACAGTTATTGCAGTTAAAACGTACTTTTAAATGCAGGAGTTTCTTCATGGATTGCCTGAAGGTATCAAGCAAATCATCGCCCGCGTCCGTTGCCGGCGCCATCGCCGGCATGGTCAAGGATGGTGTACCCGTCAACATCCAGTGTGTCGGCGCCGGTGCCGTCAACCAGGCTATTAAGGCCGTTGCTATCGCGCGCGGTTTTTTGATTCCAACCGGTTTTGATATTTCCTGCGCGCCCGTGTTCTCCGACATCCTCATTAACGGGGAGTCGCGCACGGCCATCCGCCTTTCTATCTACGTTCACCAGATCAATCGAGCTGCTATGGATAACGTCGTCATGGATGATGTTAAGCCTGTGGCATAGCTTCTGCTTGCCTTGTTTCGCTCCCCATCGTTAGGACTTATGCACATGGACCAGCGTTCCGTACGCGATATTCTTGCCGGTAAAACCTACTTTATCCGCACATTTGGCTGCCAGATGAATCAGCACGACTCCGAGCGTGTGAGCGGTCTGCTTGATTCGTATGGCTGCCTCATGGCGCTCGATCCCGCGCATGCCGATATCGTTGTCTTCATGACGTGCTGCGTGCGCGAGGCCGCCGATACTCGCCTGTACGGTCAGTGCAATTCCTGCAAAAGCCTGCCGCCTTCGCCTTCGGGCAAGCGCGTGGTTGCCGTTGGCGGTTGCATCGCGCAGCGCGATGGCGAGGGCCTGCTCACCAACGTCGATAACGTCAATGTCATCTTTGGCACGCATTCCATTGCACATGTGGCCGAGCTCATTGCCGAGGCGTTTCTTGATGGTAAGCGTCATATCCGCACCAATGAGCATGAGGATACGGATGCCATGAGCATGCCGTGGCATCGCGAGACTCAGTATCACGCCTGGGTGCCCATCATGACGGGCTGCAATAATTTCTGCACCTATTGCATCGTGCCGTACGTGCGCGGTCGCGAAAAGAGCCGCCCCTTCGAGGAGATTGTCGACGAGGTGACCGGTTTGGTGCGCCAGGGCGTGCGTGAGATTACGCTGCTGGGCCAAAACGTTAACTCATATGGTCGCGATCTGTTTGGCAAGCCGCGTTTTGCCGATCTGCTGCGTGCCGTGGGCGATACGGGCGTGGAGCGCATCTTCTTTACGTCTTCGCATCCCAAGGACCTGTTGCCCGAGACCATCGACGCCATGGCCGAGACGCCTGCCGTTATGCCGCAGCTGCACTTGGCCGTCCAGTCAGGTTCGACGCGGATTCTCAAAGAGATGAATCGCCGTTATACACGCGAGTACTATCTGGGCCTTGTCGATCGCATTCGCAACCGCATGCCCGATATCGCGCTCTCGACCGACATTATCGTTGGCTTCCCGGGTGAGACTGAAGAAGACTTTGAGCAGACGCTCTCACTTGCCGAGACGGTCCGCTATGCTCAGGCCTATACCTTCATCTATTCCAAGCGCGCCGGTACCCCGGCCGCCGAGATTGACGATCCTACGCCGCATGAGGTTATTCTCGAGCGTTTCAACCGTCTGGTTAAGGTTATCGAGACCACGGCACACGAGTATAACCAGGGTGAGCTTCATACTGTGGTTCCGGCGCTCATTGAGGGAACGAGTAAAAAGAACGACGCGGTCCTGCTGGGCAAGAGTCCCAAGAATCAGACCGTGCATGCGCCTATCCCCGAGGGTTACAGCATCGATCAGCTTGTTGGTAAGATCGTTGATGTTGACGTTGACGTTGCCAAGACCTGGTATTTGTCCGGCTCCGTTGTGGGCGAGCCGCGCTAATGGTTTCTCCCGGGGCAGGTCTTTCCGCCGTTGCGATTGTCGGTCCGACGGCGGTTGGTAAGAGTGATGTTGCCGACCGTTTGGCAGTTCGTCTTTCGTCCGAAGTGCTGTCGTGCGATGCGATGCAAATCTATCGTGGCATGGACATCGGTACCGCAAAGATGGCGCCCGATGAGTGCACGGCGCCGCTGCGTCTCGTCGACATTGTAGAGCCGGGTGTGGCATATTCTGCTGCGCTTTATCAGGCTGACGCTCGCGCGCATGTTGAACGTCTCCTTGGTTCGGGTTGCCTGCCGGTTTTTTGCGGAGGTACGGGGCTGTATCTCAAGGCCGCCCTCGATGAGATGGACTTTCCCTCGGGTGAACTTGAGGACGATCGCCGTGCGGGCTATCAGGAGCTTGCCGAGCGTATTGGCGAGGAAGAACTGCATGCCTTGCTTGCCGAGCGCGATCCAGAATCGGCTGCTGTTATTCATCCCCATAACGTGCGCCGTGTGATTCGTGCGCTCGAGATGCATGATGATGGCGTCTCCTATGCGCAGCAAAAGTCGCAGTTTAGTGTTCCGCGCGAGCATTATCATGCCCTATGGTTTGGTCTGACGCGTAATCGCGAGGTGCTCTACGAGCGCATTAATCTGCGCGTCGATCTGATGTTTGAGCAGGGTCTTGTCGATGAGGTCCGCGGTCTTATGGACCAGGGGCTGGGTGATGCCCTGACGTCGATGCAGGCAATTGGCTATAAAGAGATCATCGATGCTTTCAATGGCGTGATGAGCATGGATGAGGCTCGCGAACTCATTAAGATGCGTTCGCGTCGTTATGCCAAGC
Organism: uncultured Collinsella sp.; assembly: GCA_900553935.1. Classification (GTDB taxonomy): domain Bacteria; phylum Actinomycetota; class Coriobacteriia; order Coriobacteriales; family Coriobacteriaceae; genus Collinsella. The sequence continues at coordinate 4,285 of USFK01000031.1, read as the reverse complement.
GTCAGCTTTCGTGGTTTAAGCGCGATGACCGTATCGTGTGGTTTGATATGGATGAATGTACGATCGATGAGGTCGTTGAGGATATCCTGCATCGTATTGAGACTGCCTAATGGCCCGTTTCCCCCTTGTTCCCACGGCACCCGAGCCCGAGTGTGCCATTTTAGTTGGTGTTGAGTGGCGCGACAATGCATGGCCGCTCGATCGCTCGCTTGATGAGCTGGAGCGTCTTGCCCACACAGCTGGTGCCCAGAGCGTGGCACGCTTGTCGCAGCGTTTGGTAAAGCCGTATCCTAAATCGTTTATCGGTTCCGGTAAGGTTGAAGAGCTGTGCGGCCTGGTGCATCGCATGGATGCCGATGTCGTTATTTTTGACGACGACCTGACCCCCTCGCAGCAATCCTATTTGGAGAAAGCCGTGGGCGAGCCGGTAAAGATTATCGATCGTACAGCACTGATCCTGGATATCTTTGGCCTGCATGCTCAGACGCGTGAGGGACGCCTGCAGGTACAGCTGGCACAGCTTCAATATTTGTTGCCTCGCTTGCGTGGCATGTGGAGCCATCTCGCCAAGGAGCAGACGCGCGGCGGCATCGGCTCACGTTTTGGTCAGGGCGAAAGTCAGCTCGAGGTCGACCGTCGCCTCATTCGTAATAAGATCGCTGCGCTTCGTCGTGAGCTCAAGCAGGTTGAACAGCGTCGCGATGTTCAATCCAAGAGCCGCATTGAGTCACCGGCGTTTCGCGTCGCGTTAGCCGGTTATACCAATGCCGGTAAATCGACGTTGCTTAATCGTCTGACCGGCTCTACGGTACTTTCGCAGGACAAGCTGTTTGCTACGCTCGACCCGACGACGCGTTCGTATCGCCTGCCCGGCGGTCGCGGCATGACGATTACCGATACCGTCGGCTTTATTCAAAAGCTGCCGCATGGTCTGGTCGATGCCTTTAAATCGACGCTGTCCGAGGTGTTGGGTGCCGATCTAATTCTCAAAGTCGTAGATGCGTCTGACGAGGACTATGAGCGGCAGCTGGAGGCTGTCGACCGCGTGCTTGATGAGATCGGCGCCGGAGAGCGTTTAACGCTGACCGTATTCAATAAAATCGATCTTCTCGATAGCGTCGATCGATTGAGTTTCCGTCGTCGTTATCCCGAAGCCGTTCTGTTCTCGGCCCAGACGGGTGAGGGACTCGACGATCTCGTCGACCGTATTGCTCGCGAGGCAGCTGCCACCGATGTGTTGCTCTCCGCTGATATTCCGTATCGCGAGGGCGCTCTCATCACGCTGGTGCATGAGCAGGGAACCCTTCTGCATGAGGAATATCTCGAGGACGGCGTTCGCATTGTGGCGAAACTGCCGGCTCGTATTGCACCGCGGCTTGAGCGTTATCGTACCGAGTAGATGAGCTTCAAAATGCCCAGAATGATGGGCTGATGCAGTAGATAAAAGGGGAGTGCATGGCGTCCAAGGCTGGCGAGCGCCGGCAGGGGGTTGGCGTAGGCCCAGCTAGGGACGGTCTTATCGATTCCCTGCGCTATGTGTGCGGCGAAGTATCCTGCAAGATACATAAAGATAAACGGGATGATGGGGTAGTAATCACCTGAGATAAACCCAGGGCTCGGAAATCCCAGCCACGCCAGGTAGGGGACAGGGTAGATCGTTTTGGGGATGCTCCAGGTGATTGCGAACAACATAAGGCATAGGGGCATGCCCCATCTCGCCGTTATCTTCTTAAGGACGGGATCGGTCAACGCTACGATGCCGGTGCATGCGGCCATGCAGTAGATGATGCCAAAATTAACCGAATCGTCGACTGAGACAAGTGTTGTTGCCAACCAGACAACGAGTGCTGCTAAGGCGTATTTGGCGGCACGTTTGATATTGTTGCGCGAAAGGGTGCACATCCAACCGGCGATAAACAAAAATACCCAGCTGATGCTGGCGCGCCAGATGTCTTGAAAGACTGACTGGGTAAACCAGGGCATATCCCAGCCGTACAGGTAGGCGAGATCATAGCAAGCGTGAAAACCTGCCATAGAAATCATCGTAAACCCGCGGACGGTATCAAATATGGTTATGCGTTTTTGCATTACGAGAACCGGCGCATCAAGCCGACGACTTTGCCCAGGATAACGGGATTCGTTGCATAGATAGGTTCCATGGTGTCGTTCTCGGGCTGCAAGCGCACACGCCCCTGCTCCTTGTAGAACGTCTTGACGGTCGCCGAACCATCAATCATGGCCACGACAATTTCGCCGTTCATGGCACTCTTTTGTTCACGGACGATGATGTAATCGCCATTGAAGATGCCGACATTGATCATTGAGCTCCCATGCACCTCAAGGATAAAGGAACCCTGATCAGTGGCGATTTCGGTCGGGATAGTAAACGTGTCTTCGATATTCTGCTCGGCCAGAATGGGAATCCCAGCCGCGACGCGACCAACGAGCGGTAGCGAGACCGTTCCGCGAGGTGCGGTGGGCTCGTCAGATTTAGAAATTGAGACAGAGGAACCGTCTTCGTTAAAGAGTTCCAGGGCGCGCGGTTTGGTGGCATCGCGCTTGAGTAGCCCGCGCGCCTCCAGGGCAGAGAGATGGGCGTGCACGGTGCTGGGGGAGGAAAGGCCCACGGCAGAAGCCATTTCGCGCACGCTGGGCGGATAACCCTTCTCCTGCTGATATTCCTTGATGAAGTCGTAAATTTGCTGCTGACGCTTGGTAATTTTGCGAGCCATCAGGGCATCCTCTCTACCCATGCCAAACAAATGTTCGAATTTTGCTTGACAGGAACAACTGTTCGAAGATAATAATAACCGAACATTCGTTCTCGCGCTAGATATTTTTGTCCGCGCGGCTTGATAAAACTGTTCTCAGCAAAACACGCGAGAGGAGAACATGATGAACGTAACGAATATGGTCCAGGGAAACCTCGCCCTTAAGCTCGAGACGCCTGCAGAACCCACTTTTACGGTTGTTCAGGGTGGCCGCTCCGGCTTTCAGCCTTTGACCGTAAAGCCTGCGCGCAATCAGCAGGCTGTAGTCGCGCCGGCCCGCGTTGCCCTGAAGGTTCCGACGATTGTCGCCGTCGCCGTTGCGCTTACGCTCTTCTTTGTCCTCGCTATGTCGGTCTTTAGCACTCGTCACGCCGCGTATGCCGAGTCCGTTTCCAACATTACCTACGAGACCATTCGCGTTCAGCCTGGCGATTCTCTTTGGTCGATTGCCGAAGAATATCCAATCGAAGGCCTTTCCACGCAAGAGACTTCCGACATGATCCGTAGCGTCAATCATCTGGAGCATGGTTCGCTCGCCGCCGGTGCGCATCTTAAGGTTCCTGCTCGTTCGTAATCATTATCGCGCTGCGCATGGTACCCTTGTTATCGTTTAAGAGGAGGTACCATGCGCTGTCCCAAATGCGGCAATGCACATACCCGCGTCGTTGATTCCCGTATGCAGGAGTCAAATAACACCATTAAGCGCCGTCGCGAATGTTGCTCGTGTAACTACCGCTTTACAACGTTTGAGCGATGCGAGGACCCTATCGAGGTCATTAAGTCAGATGGAACTAAGCAGCGGTTCGATCGCAATAAGCTTCTTGTCGGCTTGATGCGCGCCACCATCAAGCGCGATATCGACACTAAGAAGCTCAATGAGATTATCGATGACATCGAGGTCGAGCTTCGCTCTCGCACGCTGACGGCCGTCACGTCCCATGAGTTGGGTGACATGGTGCTCAAGCGCTTGGCCAAGATCGACAAGGTTGCGTACATCCGTTTTGCCTCGGTCTACCGCGATTTCAAAGACGTCGATGAATTTCTGCAAGAGCTCGACAAGCTAAGGTGATTCCATGTCCAACATTACCGTCAACATAAAGCGTCTCGACCCCACCGTCGAGCTTCCCAAATACGCCCATCCCACCGATGCCGGCTTGGATTTGCGCTCCAACGAGGACTGCGCCCTGAAGCCCTTCGAACGCCGTCTGGTCTCTACGGGGCTGGCCATCGCCCTGCCCGATGGCTACGCCGGCTTCGTTCAGCCCCGCAGCGGCTTGGCCATCAAGCAGGGCCTGTCTATAGTCAACACGCCGGGCCTCATCGACGCCCACTACCGAGGAGAACTCAAGGTTATCCTCATCAACCTGGATCCCACCAACGACATCCAAATCAACAAAGGCGACCGCATAGCCCAACTCGTCATCCAAGAAGTCCCCACTGTCAACCTCGTAGAAGTAGAAGAACTAGACAAAACCGACCGAGGCAAAGGAGGCTTCGGCTCCAGCGGCGTCGCC
>USFK01000030.1 GCA_900553935.1 uncultured Collinsella sp. | reverse complement strand
TCAATGCCGCCTCGTTTCAAGGCACCTTGCTCGCTCTGGCGGGCTTTCGCTGTCCGCGCCAAAGCATCGGCGTTGTCTTGGCTGCCAGAAGAATGATCCCTCGGGGACGGAGGAAAGCGGATTAGTTTGGGCGGTGCTGTCGCCAAGGTTTAAGACCGACGTCGTCCCTTGTTGCTTTCCTACCAGACGGTGAACTGGGCGTTTTCTGTGTTCCAATGGACATCGCGAACGTAGTCGCGCACGCCCGTCGCATCTCGTGCTTCGAACAACTCAAGAATATGAGCATGTTCGTTGTTGGCTTTATTGAGCAGTTCGCACGCCGTCTCCTGGTCGACAGTCTCGTAATCGCGCTTGATAAAGCAGCGCTCGAGTTGCGAAATCATGTCGCGCAGACGGTCGTTGCCGCAGCGGTTGAAGTACGTGAGGTGAAAGTCCCGCTGAATGTCGTCGTACTTTCGGATAAGACCGCCTTGGATCGCAAGGTCCATGGACCCAACCAAAAACTTCAGCTGCATGATGTCCTCGTCGGTTAGGAGAGGGCAGGCGAGGTATGCCGCCTGCCCGTCGAGAGGCCCCATAATCTCAAAGACTTCAACGGCGTTTTGCTGATCGAACCCTCGGACGCGGAATCCGCGGCGGGGGAGATTGTCCAGATAGCCGTCGCTTGCCAGCTGGATGAGCGCCTCGCGAACCGGCGTGCGCGACACGCCCATGGCATCGCAGATCGCCTGCTCGCTCACGCGGTCGCCGGCCGAAAGCTCGCCGGCGTCTATGCGACTCGAAATATAGTCGTATACATGATCCTTCAAGGGTCTTCGGAGCGTTTCCATGAGCTTATATTCCTCAACTGTATATTTTCAAAAATAAATACGTTTCGCCTCAATAGGCTAATTGAATTATAGAACGACCAGTTAAATCGCGCTACCAAACCAGAAGAAGCAATAATACGCTTACCGACAAATATCTACCGTTCAGGATTGTATACAATATACAAAACAGTAAAGACACCCTAAGATAAAGCCATCGGAAGGAAGGCGGACGCAAGGAAGTCCGCTCAGTACTATGAGATCCAAGGAGGATCATCATGACTAAGTTCAGCCACGTCATCATCCGTCGTCCCGGCAAGTCCCTGAGCAATGGCATCACGAGCGCTCCCGAGCTTGGCCAGCCCATCTACGAGCGCGCTATCGAGGAGCACTACGATTACGAGCATGCACTCGAGCAGTGTGGCGTTGACGTGTCGGTGCTGCCGGCGCTTGAGCAGTATCCCGACAGCTGCTTTGTCGAGGATCCGGCCGTTATCACTCGCTGCGGCGCCATCATTACCAACCCCGGCGCCGACAGTCGTAATGGCGAGAAGGACGAAATCGAGCCGGTCGTCCGTCGCTTCTTTGACGACGAGCATGTCAAGCACATCGTTTCCCCCGGTACGCTCGACGGCGGCGACGTCATGATGGTCGGCGACCACTTCTACGTCGGTCGCTCTGCTCGCACCAACGAAGAGGGTATCCGCCAGTTCTGCGAGATTCTCGAGGGCTGGGGCCTCGAGGGCTCCGAGGTGCCTCTGGAGGAGGTCCTGCACCTCAAGACGGGCGTCAACTACATCGAGGACAACAACATGCTCGTCTCCGGTGAGTTCATCGATAAGCCCGACTTTGCCCAGTACAACAAGATCGTCGTGCCCGAGGACGAGGCTTACGGCGCCAACTGCATCTGGGTCAACGGTACGGTCATCGTTGCCGAGGGCTATCCGACCGTGCTCAAGGCCGTGCAGGATCTGGGCTACAAGACGCTCGTTGTCGACACCTCCGAGTATCGCAAGGTCGACGGAGGCCTCTCCTGCCTGTCACTGCGCTTCTAATGCGGCCGCTTTACTAGCTTAATGATCGCTTGACCGATGGCCCGGCACCCGATTCGGGACGTCCGGGCCATCTTCATACGGTCGCTTGACTGAGGGGGTGCACATATATGGCCTCTAAAACTTGCAACGACGAGATAATCGACCCCAATGGTCTGGATCTCTTTCGTCTGACCATGATGGTCATCACTGCGAGCATTTGCGGCGGTATCTTCTCTCTTGCCGGCGATATGGCGGCGGGCGGAGCCAATACCGGCGCGGTTATCGTCTCGTGGGGAATTTGCTTTATTGGCGTCTTTGCGCTGATGATGGTGTTCAACGGTTTGTCTCAGGCTCGTCCCGACCTGACCGGCGGTATCTATGCATACGCCGCCGCCGGTTTTGGCGATTATGTTGGATTCAACTCCGCTTGGGGCTACTGGATCAGCGCATGCCTTTCCAACGTGAGCTTTGCACTTTTGCTGTTTAGCGCGCTTGGCTATTTCTTCCCTGCATTCGGCACGGGCAACAATCTGCTTTCCATCATCTGTGCCAGCGTGTTTCTGTGGTTCCTTACCGCTCTCGTGCTTCGTGGCGTTAAGGAAGCTGCGGGCATTAACACGATCGTCACCTTGGCGAAGTTGGTGCCGCTGGGACTCTTTGTGCTGAGCATTGTGCTCCTGGGTAAGTTCGACGTCGATATCTTTATGGACAACTTCTGGGGAGAACCGGCTGGCCCCGGCTTTGGCGAGCAGGTTGTCTCGACCATGATTGCCCTTGTCTGGGTCTTCACGGGCATCGAGGGCGCTGTCGTCATCTCGGGCCGTGCAAAGTATGTGCGCGATGTCGGTCGCTCGACGGCGCTTGGATTTGCAGCCGTGTTCACGCTGTATCTGATCATCTCGATGCTGTCGCTCGGCATTATGCCGCGTGAGGAAATGGCACAGCTCGCAACGCCCTCCATGGCGGGAATTCTCGAGTGCGCAATCGGTCCGGTAGGAGCTGCCATCGTAAACCTTGGCGTTATTCTCTCGCTGGTCGGCGCGATGCTGGGCTACGTCATCATTGCATCCGAGACGCCGTTTGAGGCGGCGCGTCAGGGCTCCTTCCCGCTGGCGTTTGCTAAGACGAACAAGCACGATGCCCCGGTGGTAACGGTTCTCGTGAGCTCCGGCATCACGCAACTCTTCTTGATTGTGTCGTATGTGGCGGCGAGCACCTACCAGTTCTTCTATAGCTGCGCGGTCAACACGATTCTGGTTCCGTATGTCTGCTCGGCTGCCTATTACATGGTGATCGGCTGGAAGAACGAGCATCTGGACGGGCCGCACGCGCCGAGTGTCGGCAAAGCACGCTTCTTTGGTACGCTCGGCTTTATCTACACGCTGTTCCTGGTGTGGTCGACGGGCCTCCAGGGCGTCATGATCACGACGATCCTTTTTGCCCCAGCCATCCCCGTCTATATTCTGGGCGAGCGCGGCCGCGGCAAGCAGGTGCTTCCGCATCTGCACGACAAGCTGATCGCAGCAGTGGTCATTGTCGTGGCAGTTATCTCGCTGTATCTGCACTTTGCCGGCATCGCGCCGATCGTCTAAGGCTACGGCGAGCTTCGTTGCTTGGTAGGCCGGCGGGCATCGCGTATCGATGCTGCTTGGCATTCCATAACTGATGTGGGTCTCTATTACGTGCCTTTGTGAGCGCCCACCAAGCCTGCGCAGGTGACATTTGTTGCCAGCGCAGGCTTTTGCAGTTGCGGTGGAATAGTTCCTGTTTTACTGGTTAAAGCTTCAAACAGGAACTATTCCACCGCAACTTCGTTTTGATTCGCTGGGGGACGGAGGAAGCGACGATCCGGAATCCACCTGCACGGTCGTCGCTCCGCATCCCGTCCGTTGGCGCAAATGGTGTCAAAAGTAATCTGTCCCCCTTGCACGCTTGCTTCCCTTGCAGCAATCTGTTGATTGAACGTCATTGTGTGCTCGCGGTTTCTGGGCAAGCCGTCTCGCAGCAAAGTAGACTAGATGGCCATTTCAAAAAGCCTACTCAGAGGAGGAGCTATGCTTGAGGGTACGTATGTGGTTTTGGCCCAGACGCCGGTGGGGAGCAAGCGCGGCGAGGTGACGTTTTCACATGGGGTGAACGGCGCGCTCAGGGCAGTACTAAACGTCAGGGGTCTCAATATCGCTCTCTCGGGTGCCCGCGCTGAGTGCGATTTCTTTGAGCTCTCGGGTACTATCTCCCACGTCTTGATGGGCAAGGCGCCCTTTACATGCACGGGGTCGGTTGAGGGTGATCGACTCACTGCTACCGCGCGGTCGGGTTCCATTTCGATCTCGCTGAGCGGTATGCGCAAAGAGCTTTCGGGGCGCACGGCATAAAGTTTGCGCAGGTAAACATCGGTATTTGACTTTATAAAATAGTTCAGAGCGCTATCATTTGTCGTTACGAGTTGGTTAGCCCCGGTAAACGGTTAGCCGCGTCTAACGAAAGGATGAGCGCGTGAAGCTCGATACGCTCGAGATTGGAAAGGACGCCGTTGTCGCATCGGTGACATCTGACGATCAGGCACTCCGACAGCATATTTTGGACATGGGCCTAACGCCGGGCACCGAAGTCACCATGATGAAGTACGCCCCCATGGGCGACCCGCTCGAGATTCGCCTGCGTGGCTACGAGTTGACGCTGCGCAAGGACGATGCCGCTCGCATCGAGCTCGTGGGTGTTCACGACACCGATACGGGTCCGCGCGCTAACGCCGCAATCGGCACGACGGAGCACCCGGCACTCGGCGAGGGGACGTATTCGCCCCGTGCGGCAAAAACGGCCGTGCCCGAGGGTGCGCCGCTGCATTTCGCCCTTGCCGGCAACCAAAACTGCGGCAAGACTACGTTGTTCAACCAGCTGACGGGCTCCAACCAGCACGTCGGTAACTTTCCCGGCGTGACGGTCGACCGCAAGGACGGTACTATCCGTAACCATCCCGAGGCGGGCGTTACCGACCTGCCCGGCATCTATTCGCTGTCGCCGTACACGGGCGAAGAGATCGTCAGCCGCCAATTCATCTTGGATGAAAACCCCGACGCCATCATCGATATCATCGACGCCACCAACATCGAGCGTAACCTGTACCTGACGCTGCAGCTTATGGAGCTCGACCGCCCCATGGTCATCGCGCTCAACATGATGGACGAGGTGACGGCCAACGGCGGCGCCGTGGACGTCAACCTGCTCGAGAGCCTGTTGGGCGTGCCTGTTGTCCCCATTAGCGCTGCCCGCAACGAGGGCATCGGCGAGTTGGTGGATCATGCCTTGCACGTGGCGCGGTTCCGCGAGCGCCCCGGTCGCCTGGACTTCTGCGCGCCCGATGGTCCAGACGGCGGCGCGCTGCATCGCTGCATTCACGGCATCGCCAACCTTATCGAGGACCATGCCGCGACGGCGCATATCCCGGTGCGTTTTGCGGCGACCAAGCTGGTTGAGGGCGACGAACTGGTAACCGAGGCGCTTCACCTGGATCGCAATGAGCTCGACGCTATCGAGCACATCATTACCCAGATGGAGGGCGAGGCCGGCACCGACCGCCTGTCCGCGCTGGCCGATATGCGCTTTAGCTTTATCGGCGACGTGTGTGGGCGCTGCGTCGTCAAGCCGCACGAGAGCCGCGAGCACGTGCGCTCCGTCAAGATCGACCGCATCCTGACGGGTCGCTACACAGCCATTCCGGCGTTTCTGGTGATCATGGGTCTCGTCTTTTGGCTGACGTTTGGCGTGATCGGCGCGGCGTTGCAGGGACTTATGGAGGACGGCATCGCTGCCATCATCGCCTCGGCCGATGCGGGCCTCAAGGCGTTCGGCACCAACGACGTGGTGCGTTCGCTGGCTGTCGACGGCGTGCTTACGGGCGTGGGCAGCGTGCTGACCTTCCTGCCGATTATCGTCGTGCTCTTTTTATTCCTCTCCATTCTGGAAGACTCCGGCTACATGGCGCGCGTGGCCTTTGTCATGGATAAGGTACTGCGTCGCTTTGGCCTGTCAGGCCGCAGCTTTGTGCCTATGCTCGTCGGTTTTGGCTGCACCGTGCCGGCTATCATGTCGACCCGTACGCTCCCATCCGAGCACGACCGCAAGATGACGGTCATGCTCACGCCGTTTATGAGCTGCTCAGCCAAGTTGCCAGTTTACGGCTTGCTGTGCGGGGCGTTTTTCCCGCAGGCGACGGTTCCCGCCATGGTCTCGCTCTATCTGATCGGTATCGTGGTCGGCTGCATCGCGGCTTTGGTGCTCAACCGCACGGCATTTAAGGGCGACCCGGTGCCGTTTATCATGGAGCTCCCCAATTATCGCCTGCCGAGCGTCAAGACGACGGTGATGCTGGCATGGGATAAGGCCAAGGACTTTATTACCAAGGCTTTTACCATTATCTTTGCCGCTACCGTGGTCATCTGGTTCCTTCAGACGTTCGACATTCGCTTTAATGTGGTCGCCAATCAGTCGCAGAGTTTGCTTGCCGGTCTGGGTAGCATTATCGCTCCGGTGCTGGCGCCGCTCGGTTTTGGCGACTGGCGTGCGTCGACGGCGCTCGTCACCGGACTCATTGCCAAGGAGAGCGTCATCTCGACGCTCACGGTGCTTTTGGGCGCAACGTCGCCCGCGGCGCTGTCGACCATGTTTTCGCCGTTTACCGCCTACGTGTTCCTGGTCTTTACGCTGCTGTACCCGCCCTGCGTAGCGGCAATCGGCGCCGTCAAGAGCGAGCTGGGCGCGCGCTACGCCGTGGCCGTGTTCGCGTTCCAAGTGACGGTTGCCTGGATTGTGGCGTTTGTCGTGCATTCGGCAGGCATATTGCTGGGGTTGGCTTAGCTATCTATTGACGGCGTAACCTCTGTGCATCGAGTTGATTTCGGCCTCGCATCTGTTGCTGACGGATGCGGGGCCGTTGCTATATAATCGCCCCCGCTCAAAACGAATCGGAGAGGTTCTTTGTATGACTCAGGCAAGGCAAGACGGCATCACGCTCAGGCAGTGGCTCCCGCTTATCGGGCTCGCCTGTTGCGCGTTCGTATTCAACACGTCGGAATTCATGCCCATTGGCCTTCTGATTGATATTGCCGCATCGTTCTCGCTCACCGAGGCCCAGGCAGGCATCATGATCTCGGTCTATGCTTGGGGCGTCATGCTGCTGTCGCTGCCGCTCATGGTGTTTGCCTCACGTTTTGAGTTCAAACGGATGCTGTTGGGCGTGCTTGCCGTGTTTTCGCTGGGCCAGTTCCTGTCCGCCGTGGCGCCCACCTATCCTATTTTGGTCTGCGCGCGCCTGGTGGTCGCCTGCGCGCATGCCGTGTTCTGGTCGGTCGCCTCGATTATGGCTTCGCGCCTGGTCGACACCCGCCATGGGGCGCTCGCCATCAGCATAATCGCCACGGGCTCGTCCATCGCGCAGATTTTTGGCCTGCCGATCGGCCGCGCCATCGGGCTGGCCGTGGGCTGGCGCATGACATTCGCCGTGGTCGGTGCCTTCTCTGCCGCCGCGGTGGTGTACCAAGCCGCGGTGTTTCCGGCTATGCCGGCGGGTGAGCGCTTTACCGTCAAACAGCTGCCCGAGCTGCTCAAGAACCCGTTCCTCATCGCGCTCTACGCGGTCACGGTTTTTATGGCGACCGGCTACTACGCGGGTTACAGCTATATCGAGCCGTTCCTGGCACAGGTCGCGCATGTCGACGCAAGCGCTATTACCATGACGCTGACGGCGTTTGGCTGCTCCGGTCTGCTCGGAAGCTGGCTGTTTGGCCGCCTGTTCGATGGGCATCGCTTCCCGTTCTTGGCTATCACGCTCTCCGGCGTGCCGGTGGCTCTGCTGCTCATGGGTCCGGTTGCACCGTCGCTCGTCGCCGTTCTCGCTGTTTGCGCGCTATGGGGCTGCTGCTCCACGGCCTTTAACGTGGCGTTCCAGGCCGAGCTCATCAAGTACACGCCGGCAGATTCGTCGGCCGTCGCCATGTCGATCTTCTCGGGCCTGTTTAACCTCGGTATCGGCACGGGCACCGCGGTCGGCGGCGCCGTGGTGTCGGGTCCCGGCATCGCTTGGATTGGCTTTGCGGGCGGGGCGATTACCGTCGTGGGCGTCATCCTCGCCATCACCGTGATGTTCCCGGCCATTCGCCGTGCAAAGCCTGTTGCCTAATCACGTTCCCTCATCAGTTGCGGTGGAATAGTTCCTGTTTAAGGTCTCTGAAGGCCCAAGCGGGAACTATTTCACCGCAACTTATTTTGGGGGAGAGGATACAAGCCGGGCATACAATGGATGTCGTTGTGTTGAGCTTACCGGGAGGTTGCTATGTGGGCATACGAGACGACGTTCTATCAGATCTATCCGCTGGGCTTTTGCGGAACTCCGCGCGAAAACGCCGCCCCCGTTGCCGAGGATGAGCTTGCCCAGGCCGCCAACGTTGCTCCTAACCCCGATGCTCCCATTATGAAAATCGCCCAATGGGCCGACTACCTGCAGAAACTCGGCGTTGGCGCCGTGCTCATCAACCCGCTGCTCGAGTCCGATAGCCATGGCTACGACACGCGCAGCCTGCGCCACATCGACCGCCGCTTGGGTGGGGATGCCGACTTCGCCGCCGTGTGCGAGACGCTGCATGCCCATGGCATCCGCGTGGTGCTCGATGCCGTCTTTAACCACGTCGGCCGCGGCTTCTGGGCCTTCCGTGATGTGCAAGAACGCAAGTGGGACTCGCCCTACAAGGATTGGTTCCACATCAGCTTTGACGGCGACTCCTGCTATGGCGACGGCTTTTGGTACGAGGGGTGGGAAGGCCATTTTGAGCTCGTGAAGCTCAACCTGCAAAATCCCGCTGTGGTCGATTACCTGCTCGAGTCCGTGCGCCGTTGGGCCGACGTCTTTGGCGTCGACGGCCTGCGTCTGGACGTTGCCTATATGCTCGACCGCGATTTCATGCGTCGTCTGCATAGCTTTGCCCGTGAGCTCAAGCCCGACTTCGTGATGATCGGCGAGACGCTCCACGGCGACTACAACCAGATCGTCAACGACGAGATGCTCGACTCCTGCACCAACTACGAGTGCTACAAGGGCCTGTACTCCAGCTTTAACTCGGTCAACATGTTCGAGATCGCCCATTCGCTGCACCGTCAGTTTGGCGGCGATCCGTGGTGCATCTACCGCGGCAAGCACCTGCTGTCGTTTGTCGACAACCACGACGTGCCGCGCCTGGCAAGCATCCTCACCGACAAGTCGTGCCTGCGTCCCGCCTATGGCATGCTCTTTGGCATGCCGGGCATTCCGTGTGTCTACTATGGCAGCGAGTGGGGGATTGCCGGCGAAAAGGGCGGCCCCGATGGCGACTGGGCGCTGCGACCTGCGCTCGACGAGCCCGCACCCAACGAGCTGTCGGCCTTCATCAAGCAGCTCGCGCACCTGCGCTCGACAGACGGTGCGGCGGCACGCGCTCTCAACTACGGCGCGTACCGCAACGTGGTGATCCAGAACAAGCAGCTGCTGTTCGAGCGTGCCTGCGACGACGCGACGGTGCTCGTGGCGGTGAACGCCGTGGATGAGCCTTACACCTTTGGCGCCGGCGAGCTCAATGGGTCCCTTGTCGACCTGCTGGCCGACGGCGCGCCCACGGTTGAGCTGACGGGTGCCCTTGAGCTTGCGCCCTACGAGGTGCGTTATCTGCTGAGGGCCTAGGCCATGGCTGCGTCCGACGAGGGCTATCAACATATTGAGCATGGGTTTGAACCCGTGTTTGACGAGCGCTCGAGCGTTTTGGTGCTCGGGTCGTTTCCCTCGGTGCTCTCGCGTGCCAATGCCTTCTACTATGGCAATCCGCAGAACCGCTTTTGGCGCGTGATGGCCGCGTGCCTCGGAGTGCCTGTGCCGCCCAACGAGGGCGACCCTTTGGCGAACAGCGAGCCCGCGACGCTCGATGCCTCAATTGCCGCCAAGCGATCCATGCTGCTGAACGGCGGCGTGGCTCTGTGGGATGTGATCGAGAGCTGTGACATTAAGGGCTCGAGCGACGCGAGCATTCGTAACGTTGTGCCGGCACATATCGAGTGCATTACCGACGCAGCTCCCATTGAGCAGGTGATATGCAACGGTGGTACGGCTGGCCGGCTCTACAAGCGCTATCTACAAGAACGCACCGGGCTGCCCGCCATCGTCCTGCCCTCGACAAGTCCTGCCAATGCGGCTTGGCGTCTGGAGCGCCTTGTCGAGCGCTGGCGCGAGGCCGCTGATTGGCGGGCTTCTTCGATTTAGCAGTTTGAGTGCTTGGCAAGACGTCTCATAACGGCGTGCCAGATTGGTGTGGGCAGTGCGGGCTCGGCGCGCACCGTGCCTTCGGTGTCGACGCCGCCCGTTGCGGCTCCACCGAGCTTCTGCGCGTGTTCGACGGAACACCCCATGCGAACGGCGCCCACGAGCTTGTCCATGGCCTCCGAAAACGGTCGCCGCAAGAGTCCCATGCGTGGGGAGCGACGAAGCGCTGCGATGCCGTTGCCGGCGCAGATGACAACGCCGCCACACCACAATTGGCCCTGGCGCTCGCATGCCTTGTGCAGACGAACGGCGGCCCCACGCGCCTGCTCAGCGCCCTCTTGTGCGGCTCGAATCACGGCATAGACACGCGTTCCCGTACCGCCAAGGCGATCGAGTATCTGCTCGACGGCGGTCATTGCCTCATCGTCAAATGCATCATCAACGGCGAGCACTATGCCATCGACTGCACCGACGTCATTTGTCTTCAAGTCAACCGGGTGGGGGAGTGCGGTGCCGGAAAGCTGTGCATAGGCGGCGATGGCATCCTGCAGGTCCCAAAGCAAAAACTCAAGATCGGCGCTATTGGGAATGCTGATATACGCAATGGTTTGCAGCGTTTTTGGTACATCGCCGCGCGCGGTCGTCTCCATGCCATCTCCTTTCCGGCTCGTTTCCGTTTAGGTTACACCGTCTGACGGCGCCTCGCCGCGCTATCCTAGTGCAACCCTTACGAAAGGAACGCCATGCGTCTGCCCATGAATACCTCGCTTGCCACGCTCAAGCCCTCCGGTATCCGCCGGATCAACGCGCTCGCCGCCCAGCATCCGGGGTGCATCGCGCTCGCGCTCGGCGAGCCCGATTTTCCCACGCCCGATGTGATTAGCGCCGAGGTGACCGCCGCACTGGACCGCGGTGACACGCACTATCCGCCCAACAACGGTCGCCCCGCCCTGCGTGATGCACTGTCCAAATATATGGATGACGCGGGCCTGGCGTTTTCCGCCGATGAGGTCATCCTGACCGACGGCGCGACCGAGGCACTGTCGGCAACATTTATGGCTATGCTCAACCCCGGTGACGAGGTCATCATCCCCACGCCGGCCTTTGGCCTGTACGAGAGCATCGTCGTGGCCAATCACGCCAAGGCTGTCTTTTTGGATACGGAGCCTGCGCAATTCCAGATTGACGAGGATGCGCTTCGCGCCTGTGTGACCCCGGCGACCAAGGCCATCGTCATCTGCTCGCCCAACAATCCCACGGGTTGCATCCTCGACACGGCATCGCTCGACGCCGTGGCGCGCGTGGCAGAGCAGGCGGGCATCTACGTAGTCTGCGACGACGTATACAACCGTCTGGTCTATGTGGATGGCTACGAGCGCTTTGCCCAGCGCCACCCGGAGCTGCGCGACCAGACGGTGGTCATCGAGAGCTTCTCCAAGCCCTGGGCCATGACCGGCTGGCGCTTGGGTTGGCTCGCAGCCGCAGCCCCCGTCATCGCTGAGATCGCAAAGGCTCACCAATACTTAGTATCGAGTGCTGTCTCCTTCGAAATGGACGCCGCAGCCCGAGCCCTGACCGTCGACCCAACCCCCATGCTCAAAGTCTACCGAGCCCGCCGCGAACGCGTACTCGCAGCCTTAAACGCCATGGGCCTCGACGTAGTAGAGCCCGCAGGAGCCTTCTACACTTTCCCGAGCATCAAAAAGTTCGGCCTAACCAGCGAAGACTTCTGCATCAAAGCCATCGAAGAGGCAAACGTAGCCCTAGTCCCGGGCGACTGCTTCGGCACCGAAGGCCACATCCGCCTAAGCTACTGTGTCTCCGACAAAGACCTTGACGAAGGCCTAAATCGCCTGTCCACCTTCGTTTCAACCTTGTAGCCCAACGAGATCCAAACCATTCGCCTGGTTGTCGTGCCGATGGCGTGTCTTGCCGTGGCTCGC
>USFK01000029.1 GCA_900553935.1 uncultured Collinsella sp. | reverse complement strand
ACACCTGTCTGCCATTCGCTCGCTCTATCGGTGGATGGCTGCCGAGGGGGTCGTGGAGGGCGATGTGGTCTCGGCAATTTCCTCGCCCAAGCTCCCGCGCGATCTACCCGGTGTGCTGACGACCCAACAGGTGGAGGCGCTGCTCAAGACGCCTGATACCTCAACACCCGCGGGACTGCGCGATGCGGCGATGCTCGAGCTGCTCTATGCCTCGGGCGCCCGTATCTCTGAGCTCGCAGCACTCAATGTGGAGTCCATTGTGTGGTCCGAACGCACGCTGCGCCTGTGGGGCAAGGGGAGCAAAGAACGTATCGTCCCTCTGTATCGTCGCGCGCTCGAGGCGACGCGTCTCTATATTGAGGAGGGGCGGCCGGAGTTGCTCGCTCAGGCAAAGCGCCGTGACCCCACTACCGGGCCGCATCCGCTGCTTATATCGGCGCGCGGTAATCGCATGAGTGCCGCCATGCTCAGGCGGCGGTTTCATATGTTGGCGACGCTCGCCGGCATTCCGGCCGACATCGCCCCGCATGCGATGCGCCATACCTTTGCGACCGACTTGCTCGAGGGCGGTGCGGACCTGCGCTCGGTTCAAGAGCTGCTGGGTCATGCGAGCCTGTCCACGACGCAGATCTACACGCACCTCACGCCCGATCGGCTCAAACGTGCCGTGGCTCAAGCCCATCCCCGAGGCGAATAGTGGCTGGGACGTCCCGCGCCGCACTCAGGTGTGTGGTTTTGATTGCGGGTTGGCACGAAGATGCATTCCTGCTATCATT
This sequence comes from uncultured Collinsella sp., assembly GCA_900553935.1. Taxonomy (GTDB): domain Bacteria; phylum Actinomycetota; class Coriobacteriia; order Coriobacteriales; family Coriobacteriaceae; genus Collinsella. The sequence goes on along the minus strand of USFK01000029.1, from coordinate 11,293 downwards.
CATCGGGTTGCTTCACGGCAACAGGTTTTTATCACGCACGCGCGGCTACTTCATACCGTGGTGCCCGGGCTTTGGTAGCACATGTCCGGGTTGGTTTTGGAGGATGACCCCGCGCGGAGGCAAACCACAGGAGGTTTAACATGGCTACCAAGATTAATATCCGCACCCTGCTCGAGGCCGGCTGCCACTTCGGTCACCAGACCCGTCGCTGGAACCCCAAGATGAAGCCGTTCATCTTCGGTGAGCGCAACGGCATCTACATCCTTGACCTCAAGCAGACCATCCTCGACGCCGACCAGGCCTATACTTTCGTCAAGAACGTCGCCAAGGGCGGCAACGTGCTGTTCGTCGGCACCAAGAAGCAGGCTCAGGAGGCCGTCAAGAACGCTGCTGAGCGCGCCAACATGCCTTACATCAACCAGCGTTGGCTCGGCGGTATGCTGACCAACTTCGTTACCATCCGCTCCCGCATCAACCGCATGGAGGAGCTCGAGGCCATGGTCGAGGACGGCCGCATGGCTGTTCTGCCCAAGAAGGAGCAGGCTGTTCTCGGCAAGGAGCTCACCAAGCTCCAGACCAACCTCGGTGGCGCCCGCGACATGAAGGGTCTGCCCCAGGCTCTCTTCGTCATCGACACCAAGCGCGAGGAGAACGCCATCAAGGAGGCTCAGCGCCTGAACATCCCCGTCGTCGCTCTGATCGACACCAACTCCGATCCCGACGAGGTCGAGTACGGCATCCCCTGCAACGATGACGCTATCTCTGCTGTCACCCTTATGTGCGAGCTCATGGCTGACGCCTGCCTCGCTGGCTCCGGCAAGGAGCAGGTCTCCGAGGCCGAGATGGCCGCTGAGCCCAAGGCCGAGTAAATCAGTCTTAGTTAATTCTTTTTCATCTCTTTGAAAGGAACCACAATGGCCCAGATTACCGCCGCTATGGTCAAGCAGCTCCGCGAGATGACCGACTCCCCGATGATGGAGTGCAAGAAGGCTCTCGTCGAGGCTGACGGCGACATGGACGCCGCTGTCGACGTTCTGCGTAAGAACGGTCTTGCCAAGGCTGCCAAGAAGGCTGGCCGTGAGACCAACGAGGGCGCTGTCGCCGCGTTCGTCTCCGAGGATGGCAAGACCGGTGCTCTGCTCGAGCTCTCCTGCGAGACCGACTTCGTTGGCTCCAACGCCAAGTTCACCGGCTTTGCTTCCAAGGTCGCTGAGGTTGTCGCTACCACCGAGCCTGCTGACGTCGACGCTCTGCTCGAGAAGCCGATGGGCGAGGAGACCGTTTCCTCCGAGCTCACCGAGATGATTCACATCATGGGCGAGAACATGAAGATCTCCCGCTTCGCTGCCCGTAAGGCCGAGAACGGCGCGCTCGCTTCTTACATCCACATGGGTGGTAAGATCGGCGTCCTCGTCGAGTTCACCTTCGAGAAGGCCGAGACCGCTCAGGCTGAGTCCTTCAAGACCTTCGCTCACGACGTTGCCCTTCAGGTTGCCGCCGTCGCACCGATTTGCGCCACCCGCGATCAGGTTCCGGCCGAGACCGTCGAGCACGAGAAGCAGATCTACATGGCCCAGGCTGCCGAGTCCGGCAAGCCCGAGGCTATCCAGGAGAAGATGGCTGTTGGTCGTCTGGAGAAGTTCTACAAGCAGTCCGTGCTCACCGAGCAGGAGTTCATCAAGGACAGCTCCCTCACCATCAAGAAGTACGCTGAGCAGGTCTCCAAGGAGCTCGGCGACACCATTACCGTCGTTGCCTTTGACCGTCTGGTCCGTGGCGAGTAAATAAGCTCTTGTAGCTGGTAATGAGCAGGCTGTGGGTTTTACTCACAGCCTGCTTTTTCATGGCTCTTATCAGAGCCTTTGATATCATATTGAGAGTCTAATTAAAGGAGGATCGCTTTGTCCGACATCCGATATAAACGCGTGCTTCTTAAGCTTTCCGGCGAAGCACTGATGGGCGACGGCCAATATGGCATTGACCCCAAGGTTACCGACCATCTTGCCAAGCAGGTCAAGGAGCTGCTCGCCGTTGGCCATGAGGTCGGCGTCGTTGTCGGCGGCGGCAATATTTTCCGCGGCATGGCAGGCGCTGCCGGTGGCATGGAGCGTGCTCAGGCCGACTACATGGGCATGCTCGCGACCGTTATGAACGCGCTCGCCCTGCAGGATGCTTTCGAGCATAACGACGTTCCCTGCCGTGTGATGAGCGCTATCCAGATGAACGAGATCTGCGAGCCCTATATTCGCCGTCGCGCCATCAACCACCTTTCCAAGGGCAACGTTGTTATTTTTGCCGCCGGTTCGGGTAATCCGTACTTTACGACCGACACCGCCGCGGCTCTTCGTGCGTGCGAGATCGGCGCCGAGATTCTGATTAAAGCCACCAAGGTTGACGGCATCTACGACAAGGATCCCGTCAAGTGCGCCGATGCCGTCCGTTTTGACAAGATTACTTATCACGAGGTTCTCGTTCGCGGCCTGCAGGTTATGGATTCCACAGCTACGGCCCTGTGCCAGGATAACCGTATGCCTATTTTGGTCCTCAACATCGATGGCGAGGACACCGTCAAACGCGCGCTCGCGGGTGAACCCGTCGGCACGCTCGTCTATCAGGAGGATTAAGCATGGCAGAGAACATCACCGCCCATATGGACAAGTCGCTCGAGTCCCTCAAGCATAACTTCTCCAAGGTCCGTACCGGTCGCGCCAACGCCAACATTCTGTCCGACATCACCGTCGATTATTACGGTGTCCCCACGCCGGTCACGCAGGTTGCCGCCGTCAAGACCCCCGAGGCTCACATGCTGCTCATCGAGCCGTGGGACAAGGCCCTCATCAACGCTATCGTCAAGGCCATCGGCGCTTCCGATCTGGGTATTACCCCCAACTCCGATGGCACCGTCGTTCGTCTTCCGTTCCCGGCTCCCACTGAGGAGCGCCGTCGCGAGCTCGTCAAGGAGTGCCGCGAGTACGCCGAGCAGGCCAAGGTGTCTATCCGTAACATCCGTCGCGACTTCAACAACAAGCTCGAGCGCGATGAGGAGCTCACCGAGGACGATGTCCGTCGCGAGCAGGCCAAGGTCCAGAAGCACACCGATGAGTATGTCGCCAAGGTCGAGGAGCTTCTGAAGGAAAAAGAAGCCGAGGTCATGGAGATCTAAGGTGCAATACGACGAGCATAAACTGGTCGAGTACTTTGCCGACGCCCCTGTGGGCGTCGGTTTTTCCGACCTTGACCTCAATAACATTCCGCACCATATCTCGTGTATCATGGACGGCAACGGTCGTTGGGCCACGTCGCGCGGTCTTGCGCGCACTGAGGGTCATAAGGCGGGTATCGTCTCCCTTCGCGAGATCATTACCGCCTGCGTGCGCCTGGGCGTCGACGTGCTTTCTGCCTATGCGTTTTCTACCGAAAACTGGAACCGTCCGCAGCATGAGGTCAACGTCTTGATGCATCTGTTTGCCAAGACGTTTATCGACGAGCTGCCTCTTCTGAAGCGCGAAAACGTGCGCGTTGTTTTTTTGGGTGACATTTCCGCACTGCCCAAGAAGACCCGCGACGTTTTTGAACGCGGTCTTGCCGAGTGCGCCGATCACACCGGTATGACGCTGGCGCTTGCCGTCAACTACGGCGCGCGTGCCGAGATTACCCGCGCTGTCCGTCAGATTGCACTCGACGCTGCCGCCGGTAAGATCGATCCTGCCGCAATTGATGACGACATGGTGGCTTCCCACCTCTATACTGCCGGCCTTCCCGATCCTGAGCTTGTGATTCGCACCTCTGGTGAGCTGCGCCTTTCGAACTATCTGCTGTGGCAGGTGGCTTATTCCGAATTCTACGTCACCGATACCTATTGGCCCGACTTTGATCGTCGGGGCCTTGTCGACGCCATTTTGGCCTATCAGGGCCGTGACCGTAGGTTTGGTGGACTGAGCAAGACCGAGGAGGCTTAATCGTGTCCGATCGTCCCAAGGCATCTGCTCCCAAGACGCCTGTGCGCAAAGCTGCCACTGCGGGAGCGCCTGCAGCGAAGAGCGGCACCGGTTCGTGGCTGGCGGGCTTTATTACCCGTGCCGCCGCCGGTATCGTCTACGCCGTTGTCTTTATCCTGTGCCTGGTTTTGGGTATCGTGCCCACGGCCATCTTTGTTTCTGTCATGAGCGGTCTGTGCTGCTATGAGTTTTTCCGTATGACAAGGCTCGATGGCAAGATGGCTAACGAGCGCATGGGTATCGCTGCCGCCGTACTCTTTCCGCTGTCGGCGTTGGGCGATTCGATGTTGCTGAATGCCCTGCTTTTTGCCTTGATGCTCGCTGTGGGCATTTGGTATGTCTGGTCGCCGCGTACCCGCATCTCTGATGTGGCCGTGACGCTCATGGGTCCCATCTACACTGGCTTTATGCTGTCGGCTATCGTGCTGCTGCGCGATGCCGTGCCCGGTTTTGCCGGTGCCCTGCTTTCAGTGGGCGTTTGCGCGTCCCTTTGGGTCTCCGATTCGTTTGCCTACATCGTGGGTAGCCGTATCGGCAAGCACAAGATGGTTCCCAAGATCTCTCCCAAAAAGAGCTGGGAGGGGTTTGCCGGCGGCATCCTGGGCTCGGTTTTGATTTGGCTCATCCTGTGGGCGACGCACTTCTACAAGCTCAGCCTGCCCTATGCGCTGCTGTGTGGCGTGGTCGTGTCCATTCTGGGCGTTATCGGCGACCTTATCGAGTCGCGCATCAAGCGCGGTGTGGGCGTCAAGGATTCCGGCAACCTTATCCCGGGCCACGGCGGAATGCTCGATCGTAGCGATTCGCTTATCTTCGGCTGCATTACCGCGCAGCTGTTGCTGATGATCGGAGGCGTGCTGTAATGTCCTTCCAGACGACGTATGGCCCCGATGGACGCCTTCGCGTTGCCATCCTGGGTTGTACGGGCTCTATCGGCACCCAAGCGCTCGATGTGTGCCGCCAGCATGCCGATCGCCTGCAGGTGACGGCGCTGTCCGTTAACTCCAGTACCTCCGAGCTCGTTGCCGCTGCCCGCGAGTTCTCGGTTCCGGCGGTTGCCGTGGCCGATGCCGCTCATGGCGATGACGCCGTGCTGCAGGAGTTGCCCGAGGGAACGAAGCTCGGCGTTGGCGCGCAGGCGGTTTGCGAGCTCGCGCGTCGCGACGATGTCGACTGCGTGCTCGTCGCTATTGTGGGCGCCGCCGGTCTCGAGGCGAGCCATGCGGCCTTGACCTCGAATAAGCGCCTTGCCCTTGCCAACAAGGAGTCCCTCGTCGTCGGTGGCGACTTGCTTATGCCGTTGGCACAACCGGGCCAGCTTATTCCGGTCGACTCTGAGCATTCCGCCATCTACCAGTGCTATCTGGGGGAGAACCCGCGCGAGGCCCACTGCATTTGGCTCACCTGCTCGGGCGGTCCGTTCTTTGGCCGCACGCGCGACGAGCTCGATCGCGTGACGCGTGCCGATGCCCTCGCGCATCCCACGTGGGCCATGGGTGCCAAGATCACCATTGACTCCGCTACCCTCATGAACAAGGGCCTGGAGCGCATTGAGGCCATGCATCTGTTTAACTGCGACCTCGATTTCATTAACGTGGTCGTGCAGCGTCAGTCCAAGATTCACTCTATGGTCGAGTTCGCCGACGGCTCCGTGATGGCGCATCTCGGTGCATCCGACATGCGTATTCCCATCCAGTTCGCGTTCTCGTATCCCGAGCGTTGGGATACTCCGGCGCCTCGTATCGATTTCCGCGAGCTGGGGCAGCTCACGTTTGATGCTGCCGACATGGATACCTTCCGCTGTCTGGCACTGGCCGAGCGCGCCGGCAAGATGGGTGGCACCATGCCGTGCGTGCTCAATGCCGCCAACGAGGTCGCCGTCGATGCCTTCCTGCACGATGGCTGCAGCTTTACCGATATCGATCGCATTGTGGAATCCTGCATGGACGCCCACGATATGCAGGCGGTCGATTCGTTTGAGCAGCTTCGCGACATCGATGCGTGGGCGCGTGAAAAGGCTGCGCAGGTGCTCGCCGCAACCCGTTCCTAACCCATAAGGATTGCTTTTTCGTTTTATGGATACTGTTCTGAGCGTTCTCTCATCGGTCTTTTGGGGCCTGCTGATGCTTTCCGTCCTCGTGTTTTTGCACGAGGGCGGCCACTTTTTGGCGGCGCGTGCCTGCGGCGTCCGTGTGACCGAGTTCTTTTTGGGTCTGCCGTGCCGCTTTGACATCCATTACACGTCGCGTCGCATTGGAACCAAGTTTGGCGTGACCCCGCTGCTGCTGGGTGGCTACGCTGCCATCTGCGGTATGGATCCGACCGATGTCTCGTACGCCGATCGCGTGCTCGCGGCTATCTATCGTCATGGTCGCGTGACCGTGGCCGACCTTGCTGTCGAGCTCGAGCTTTCCGAGGAGGTTGTGCTCGAGGCATGCGCCCTTTTGCTGGGCTGGGGCTCCATCGCGCCCTGGTATGAGGAAGGGGAGAAGCCCTCGCCGAGCTACTATCCCACCAAATATCAGACGTTGCCGCGAGACACGGCAGGCTATACCACCTTTGATGGTCGCCGTTTCGATCGCGAACATGCGACTGCCGAGGGCGATGTGTGGGAGCTGCCGTTCGGCGAGGCCGAGTTCCTTGCGCAAGAGCGCTCGCACACCTATTTGGGCCAGGGCTTTGTCAAGCGTGCCTTTATGCTGCTTGCGGGCATTATCGTCAATATCCTGACGGGTTTTTTGCTCCTTATGAGCATCTATTCCATCGCAGGTGTCACCGTGCCGGTGGATACCAATGTGATTGGCCAGGTTGACGAAGGCTCGATTGCCGCCTCGGCGGGAATCGAGGGCGGCGACGCGATTCTTTCGGTCGACGGAGTATCGTGCTCTACCTGGATGGACGTTTACGATGCCATCGGCAAGGCTGCCGGTAAGGACGATATCGCCATTGAGTACGAGCGTGACGGCAAGCAGCATTCGACCACGGTTGCGCTCAAAGAGGACGATCGCCTAGGTGTGTATGCATCTACGCAGGTGGTCCGTTTAGACCCCATCACGTCGGCTCGCCTGTCGTTCTCCTATGTTGTGCAGACAGCGGAGGGCGTGATGCGCCTGCTCCAGCCGCAGCATACGATGGAGATTCTCGATCAGTCCTCTTCGATCGTGGGTATTAGCGTTATGTCCTCACAGGCTGCTGCTGCCGGCCCTGCCACGTTCCTTTCGTTTGCCGCCCTCATTTCATTCTCGCTTGGCTTTATGAACCTGCTGCCCATCCCGCCACTCGATGGCGGCAAGCTAGTCATCGAGATCATTCAAAAGATTGCGGGCCGCGAGCTTCCGCTCAAGGTCCAGACGATTGTGAGCTATGTGGGCATCGCGCTCTTTGCGCTGCTGTTTGTCTATATGCTTCGTTCCGACATCCTTCGATTTATTCTGTAGGGGAGTGTTTGGATTGTCTTTATCCCATCCTTTGCCTCGCGAGCTGACGCGCCCCGTGCATGTGGGCGGCGTGCAGATCGGTGGCGGCGCGCCGGTGGTGGTCCAATCTATGACCTGCACCGATACCGCTGATGCCCAGGCAACGCTTGCGCAAGTGTGCGCGTTGGCGCAGGCTGGCTGCGATATCGTGCGCGTGAGCGTGCCCTCCGAGGCCGCGCTTGAGGGCTTCCGCACTATCTGTGCCGAGTCTCCGGTGCCGATTGTCGCCGATATCCACTTTAACCATAAGCTCGCCATTGGTGCCGTTGAGGCCGGTGCCGCCAAGCTGCGCATCAATCCCGGCAATATCGGCGATTGGGCCAAGGTTGACGCGGTGATCGATGCTGCGGGTGCCTCGGGCTGTGCGATTCGCATTGGCGTGAACGCGGGCTCGCTTGAGCAAGATATTGCCGAGCGCGACGACCTCACGCAGCCCGAAAAGCTCGTGATGTCGAGCGAGCGCTTCGTCAAGCACTTTGAGGATCGCGGCTTTACGAACATTGTGCTTTCGGCCAAGGCCCATAGCGTGCAAACGACGCTCGATACCTATCGAGCCCTGTCACGTGAGATTCCCCACGTTCCGCTTCACCTGGGCGTGACGGAGGCGGGGACCAAGCTTCAGGGCACCATCAAGAGCTCTGTAGGCTTGGGTATCTTGCTTTCCGAAGGCATCGGCGACACCATGCGTGTGTCGCTCACGGCCGATCCGGTTGAGGAGCCGCCGGTCGCCTGGGGAATTCTACAGTCGCTGGGCCTGCGTCGCCGTGGTCCCGAGATTGTCTCGTGCCCCACGTGCGCCCGCTGCCAGGTTAACCTCATTCCCATCGCCGAGGAGGTCACCGAGCGGCTTAAGAACTATTCCGCGCCGCTTTCGATTGCCGTCATGGGATGTGCCGTTAATGGCCCCGGTGAGGCTTCTGATGCCGACCTAGGCGTTGCTTGCGGACGTGGTCAGGCCTTGCTCTTTTCGCATGGCCAGATCATTGGTAAAGTAGCTGAGGATCAAATTGTCGACGCGCTTATGGCAGAGGTCGACAAGCTTATTGAGGAGAAATAAATGACCCGAGCAATGTATATGTCTAAGCTCTATGCGCCGACGCTTAAAGAGGATCCGGCGGACGCTGAGCTCGCCAGCCACCGCCTGCTGCTCCGTGCCGGCATGATCCGCAAGGAGGCCGCAGGTCTCTACTCCTACCTGCCGCTCGCATGGCGCTCGATTCGCAAGATTGAGAACATCGTGCGCGACGAGATGGACGCCGCCGGCGCCCAGGAGCTTATGATGCCTATCATGGTCGATGCCGAGTTGTGGCGTGAGTCCGGCCGTATCGATGCCTATGGCAAGGAACTCGTGCGCTTTGACGACCGTCATGGCCGCGAGTTTGTGCTGGGCCCCACGCACGAGGAGACCGTCACGGCCCTGGTGCGCAACGAGCTGCGCTCCTACAAACAGCTGCCCGTTAACCTGTACCACATCCAGGATAAGTTCCGCGACGAGTTCCGTCCCCGTTTTGGCCTGATGCGCGGTCGCGAGTTCATCATGAAGGACGCCTACAGCTTCTCTGCTACGCAGGAGAGCCTGCAGGAGGAGTACGACAAGATGAAGCAGGCCTATGCCAACATTTGCGAGCGCTGCTACATCAAGGCTCTGCCCGTTGTCGCCGATTCCGGCGAGATCGGTGGCGATACCTCCGTCGAGTACATGGCTTTGGCCGACGCTGGCGAGGCTTCGCTCGTCTACTGCGACGATTGCGGCTTCGCTGCCGACGATGAGGCTGCAAGCACCAAGGTCGTCGTGACTGAGGGTCCCGGTGACGGTACGCTTACCAAGGTTGAGACTCCGGGCATGGGCACCATTGAGGCTGTTGCTAAGTTCTTTGGGTTCCCCGAGAACGGCACGCGCAAGTCCCTGGCGCTCATCGATGCCGGGGGCAAGCCCGTCGTGGCCATTGTTCCGGGCGACCACGAGCTCAACGACTGCAAGGCCGAGCATGTCTTTGGCAAGGGCTATCGCATGATGACCGACGAGGAGCTCCAGACCTACGGTCTGCACAAGGGCTTTATCGGACCGGTTAACTTGCCCGAGGGCATCCGTCTGGTGTGCGACGAGAGCCTGCGCGAGTCCAAGCAGTGGGCCTGCGGTGCCAACGAGGTCGATTATCACTTTACCGGTGCCTGCCCCGAGCGCGACTTTACCGTCGATGAGTGGGCAGATCTGGTCACCGTCGTTGCCGGCGATCCCTGCCCGCACTGCGGCAAGCCGCTCTCTGCTGCCCGCGGCATCGAGGTCTCTCAGGTGTTCCAGCTGGGCACCAAGTACTCCGAGGCCATGGGTGCCACCTTTATGGACGAGGACGGCAAGGAGAAACCGCTCATCATGGGTTGCTACGGCGTTGGTGTGTCCCGCTCGCTTGCTGCCGTCGTGGAGCAGCACAACGACGAACACGGCATCGTCTGGCCGATTTCCGTTGCCCCGTACGAGGTCGCTGTGATTCCGCTCGATCCCAAGAAGGAGGAGTGCGCAACCGTCTGCGACCAAATCGTCGAGGGCTTGTGCGCCGAGGGTATCGAGGTCGTCGTCGACGACCGTGACGAGCGTCCCGGCTTTAAGTTTGCCGATAACGACCTTATGGGATTCCCGTATCAGGTGGTGCTTGGCAAGCGTGGCCTTAAGAATGGCACCGTTGAGCTCAAGGACCGTGCCACGGGCGAGCGCGAGGACGTGGCGATTGACGAGGTCGTCGCCAAGGTTGCCGAGCTTGTTAAGGCGGCCCGCCGTTAATCGACGTTTCTGCTATTAGATGTAATTGCGGGACTGCTCCGTATCTCTCTTAGGAAGAGATGCGGAGCAGTCTATTTTGTTGCGTGAATAAACTCGATGGGTAAAGGAAAACCCCACAGCCCATATGAGCTGCGGGGTTTTCTTGTGCCTCCGATGCGAAATAAATCGCTCAGATATTACTGATAATCGACGACGTCGATCCAGTTCTTCAGGAACTCATCGTTCACGTTGCGCTTACGAGCGAGCTCGGAAGCGGCGACGATGCTCGTCCACTGACGCACGACCTGCATGGGCATGTCGGCGCGGTCGCAGTAGAGCTCCAGGTAGGCCTCAGCCTGATCCTTGCTGTTGAGGGCGAAGAGCAGGTAGGTGGTGGCAACGTCGGCAGCAGGGGAGCCCTGGGTGGCGTGTGCCCAGTCGCACACATAGAGCTGGCCGTCGTCGCCGACGATGACGTTGGAGGGGTTGAAGTCGCCGTGGCAGACCTTGAACTCCTTGGTCATGCCGTCCAGACGCTCCTGAAGGTTGTAGCGCGTGGTGGCATTGAGCTGATCAAGGCTGTCGATCATGCGGGCGAACTTGTCGCGCTGACGGTTGAGCAGCGGGGAGGTGTAGCCGTGGATCTCGATTTGGAGGTCGACGAACATCTCGAGGTACTCACCAAAGCGCTGGGGCTCGGCAGTCATCTTCTCGGCAAGGGTGGTGCCCGGAACCTTCTCGGTCACGAGCGCCCAGCCGTTGGCGTTCTCGAGCTGGGAAACCTCGAGAGCCTTGGGGCTGCGGATGCCGCACTCATTGATGCGGGCAAGATTCAAAGCCTCGTTGAACACGTCGGAGACAGGCTTGGTCTCGTTAAAGACCTTGACGATCTTGTCGCCCAGGTCGTAAACGACCTTGTTGCCACGGCGGACGAGCTCGGTCTTGGAATCGGGTAGCAGCATGGTTGCATCCTTTCAACGATGCGATAGAAGCGACGGCGGGGGTGTGTGAAACACCCGTGCACTCCGACGAGAGCGTGAATGCGCTCATCGGGCATGAAG
>USFK01000028.1 GCA_900553935.1 uncultured Collinsella sp. | reverse complement strand
CCCCGGCGCTGGCGCCGCCAACGCCCGAAGCCGCCCGCACGGCCTCCGAGCGCTTCAGCGCCACGCGGATCCGTGCGAACAGCTCCTCGATCGCAAATGGCTTGGTCAGGTAATCGTCGGCGCCGGCATCGAGCCCGGCCACCTTGTCCATCACGGCATCGCGCGCGGTGACCATAATCACCGGCACACCCTTGTGCTTGCGTACGCGCCGCAGCACCTCCATGCCGTTGAGCTGCGGCAACAGTACATCGAGCAGAATCAGATCGTAGTCGCGCTCCAACGCCAGGTCAACGGCGGTGCGGCCGTCAGCGGCGTGCTCCACCTGGTAGCCTTCGTGCTCCAGCTCGAGTGTCACAAAGCGGGCGATTTTCTCCTCGTCCTCTACGATCAGGATCCGTGCCATGCGTGCCCCCGTCTGCGATTACTTGTCGTCGTTGAGATTTTGCTTGATGTCGTCCGCGGCGTTAGCAGCGCTATCCATAAGGTTGTTGATGCTGCCGGGCACGTCGCCGTCGCTGTCGATGCGGTAGCGCATGCCAAAGAACAGGCCAATCAGCATCAGCCATATCGTGGCGCCCCAGGCAAACAGCGCGACGATGGGAATCAGGATAGGGATGTTGAGGATGATCGCATCGCGGCGCGTGGCGATAAACTTGGTGTCCAGACTCAGGCGGAAGAGCTTTTTGAGGTACTCCCACACGCTGTCCATCTTCTTGGAGAAGTCGGTCTTTTCGCTCGACTTTTCGTAGGCTGCCTGCGCGGCGACCATCTCGGCAGAGGGCTCATCGACCGGCGCGGACTCGGTGGCGGCATGCGCCGACGTGGTCTGGGTCTTGCCCTGCGACTCGAGCCAAATGATGGCATCCAAAACGTTGCCGTCGGCAGCGTCGAGCGCCGCCTTGGCATCGGTGTAACTCACGTTGCACTTGGTGCGGATGGTTTCAACTTTTTCGAGGTCGTCCATGACCTGTCCTTTCGTTCGATGGGCGCGACGCCGGGCAATTTGCTCGGGCGCGAGCGTTGCGTTCGGCGGTTTGCGTTGCGCCGCCCCGCCCTTGGTCGAACTCTATAGTGCAGGTTATAGATTAAGCGATTCTTGAGCCAAGATTAATGTTGGATGAGTTTTTGGGTGGCGAAGCGCGTGACGCGGGGCGCGCAGGCAAGGGGAAGGTCGGTTTTGCGTGGCGTGAAGGAGGGACGGTCTGATCTTTGGGATAGCTGATAGCGAGGTCTAATACTTTTCCGAGAAGTGAATGAGTGAAAACGGACCCCCGAAGCATCGACACTTTAGAGGTGCCGCTTCCTGCGGTTTCAATGCTGAAATCCCACGATTTTGCCGCCGAAAAATGCGGATGTTTCAGGGGTCCAAAAACAGCCGTTCACTTCGCGGAAAAGTATTAGACCTCAATAGCGGGGGATGGGGTGCCGGTGCAAAACGGCGTCAGAAATGGGGTAAACAAGGCAAACGGATCTAATGGATCAAAAATCACGTTGCAAAAGTATGAAAATATCCTACAATTGCAGCATGAAGTACTTTAGCAACATAACGGCGATAAGCGAGCTTTCCGAGAGCGAGGGCGTGTTCACCACAGCCCAGGCGGCTCGCATGGACATCTCTCGAGATGCGCTGGCGCACTCATGCCGCGCAGGGCGTCTTGAACGGATATGCCACGGCGCCTACCGGATGTCTGGAACGCAGCGCCGAGACACCGACGAACTCAACGCCTTTTGGAAGCTCACCAATCCCTCCCTTTGCGCGTGGGAGAGAAAACGTCAGTGGGATGGCATCGCCGTGAGCGGTACGACAGCGGCGAACCTGCAGCAAATGGGCGATTTCTATCTGTCCCCCTACAGGATGACCGCGCCCATGCGTATCAATACAAGAAACGAATCCCTTTCTTTTGTAAAGCGCGAGATTGCTGAGCGGGACATCGTTTGGCTCGACGGCCTGCCGGTAACTAAACCCGAGCGCACGCTTGTCGATCTTTGCCTCGATTGCGAGGATCCCTCATTAATTATCGATGCCTATCACGACGCGCTTGGACGTGGACTCGATATACAACGGCTGAAGGATCTTGTAGAGGAGAACTCTAAAACCGCCAAACGACGCGAGCTGATGGCGCCTTTGCTGATGGTACTGAACGGGTAATGCGAAACGGAGGACATGGTGAAGTACAAAACGCCTGCCGCATTGGAGATGGCTGTTAGGAATGCCGCAAGAGAATCACCAATGGATACTAATCGGGCAATCGTCGGTTTCTACTTTCATCGCTTCCTATGTCGCGTTTTTTCAGAAGATGACGGCAGCTTTGTGCTCAAGGGCGGTCAAAGCGTCCTGGCGCGAACACTCGATGCACGTGTCACAAGAGATATTGACTTGGTTGCTCAAGAGGAGAGTCTCGAAGAGGCTATTGTCGATCTGGTGCAGGCTGCTTCGATTGATCTGGAGGATTTCGTTTCGTTCGTCTTTGATCGTGCAGAGCAAATCAAAGAAGAAGATGAGTATCGGTGCGGCGCGAAGGTGTGGTTCACCCCCTTTATGGGAACCAAGAAGCTACAGCCAATTTCAATTGACTTGGTAATTGATGAAGTGCGGGGACTTGAGCCTGAGGTTCTTGCGCCGATCGATCGTCTGAATATCGAGGGGCTCCCAGTCTGCGACTATCGAGTATGCCGAGTGGAGAGTGCCCTTGCAGATAAATTGCTCGCAATGATAGAGATGCATGAGGGCCGTGCTTCATCGCGAATCAAGGATATAGTCGACATCTTGGTGTACGCGAAAACTTGCTTCGTCGATGGGGCTACGCTTGTCGAGAGGGTCGAGAAAGAAGCGTCTGCCCGCAAAGTGGCAATGCCGGAAGAGTTCGTGGCGCCTCTCTGGTGGAAACAAAATGGTTCTGCACAGTACGTAAAGATGGCGAGGCAGGCGGGGGTACTTGATCTCGCGGGGAACATTGCTGGGGCAGAAGAGGTCGTCAATCGGTTGTATACACCGTGCTTTAATCATTCGGCGAATGTGTGCAAATGGAATCCTCAGACCACGGGATGGGAATAGGCTAGATAGTTAAGCCGGCGGCAGAATTAGTTCCTGTCGCCGGCTTAAGACGTTTCTACTGCCTATGCGCTATTCGCAGGTCTGGTCGACCACCTGGGTGACGGCCTTTTTTGCGCCTTCGAGGTCGCGCTGGGCTTGGGCGACAGTGGCCTCGGCTTGTTTCTTTGTCCTTACGACCTCGGCAAAGCGGTTGATGGATTCGCTATACTCGCGTGTGCGCGGGTCGAGCGCCGGCGGGACTTCGATCTCAAACAGGTCGCTAGGACGGATGGCGCGGATGCTGGCTGCTTCAGTTAATGCTTGAATCAGCTGCGCCCCGTGGCCTTCGGTAAGGTATCCAACAATTATCTCCGAAAACACTACGCGCTCATCTTCGGTCATCGTTTGGAATGACGGGCGAATGACGGTGGTGTTATGCGAAGCAACCAGATGCTGCTTAGCGTCATCGGAGCTGACGACGAGCAGGTTGGACGCGCCGTAGCGACCCAGCATGCGCGGCATGACGATATCTCCAGCGCGGAGCTCATAACGATCGAGAACGCTGGGGTCCACCTTTACGAATTTAGAATCCGAGCTATTTTGATTATCTGAAGCATCTACGGGCAGAAGATTGCCGTCCTGAAAATCTTGAGATGAGATTCGGCGCACCTCGACTGCGTCAATGTCGTTCGATGTCGTGCTCTCGCGGGGCATGAATGGCGCGACTCGCGTAAAAGAGTCACCGAGTGTGGCGCTGTAGTTTCGGGTGATGGCGATGAGGCTGATTTTGCCTTTTGAGAGAGCGGCGTGGTGTTGGAGCAGCTCGCGCGTGGCAAAAGTGGACGTTTCGATTGGCGTCGATCTTGGCGTATTGGTATCAATGCGGGCCCAGTCAGGAGAGATAGAAAAGGTGATATCAGAGTAATACGATGTTTTAGTCACATATTGAAAACGCGGTCCGGGCTCAATTGCGCTGCGAAATGCAACGCTGCGATTTCCTGAAGACAGTATGAGGAGCGCGCTTGTCATGTAGGGCCTGGGCTCGGAAAGTGGCAAATAAACGACGCTCTCGATGAGCCCTTCGCGTATCAAAATCGTGCGTGCTTGTTCAGCTTTATCAAGTAAATCGGCGGGAAGTACCACGGCTGCTCGAGTGCGGCCCGAAAGGGCGAGAGCATACAGGCACCAAATAAAAGGACCCCAGTCGCAAAAATCAAGGTAGCCAGGCTCCAAATAATCGATGAGCGCGGCACTGTCTTTTTCGATATCGTGCTTATTTGCGCGGTAGTAGTTTGATGCATCGACAAACACCGGCGCTGCATCATCATCGCTTGCATTCTGCTTTCCGGGTTCAAGCTCACAAATATCGGGCACGCCGTTACCGTTTAGGGTAAAGCACTTAGCGAGATCTTCGGCATCCACAGCGCCAGGCAGACGGACAGTGAGCAGGCGACTGCCTTGTTCCAGGTTAAGCGCGCGCGAGAGGGCGGCGGCGGTGAGGCGTGGCAATGATGATGTAGTTTCACGCATGTATAGAGCCCTTTCTTCTCAGTGGGTTATATATTAGCAGAATAATTTGATAATTTCTAATGACGAGAACAGCGCACTGTGCTATCCTCGAAGCAATCCAAAACCAACTCAATATTAACTGCTTGATACAACCGCTATACAGCCTTTAGGCAAACTGCGCTATCGAGCAGGGCAATTTCACTTACGAAGCAGCAGGTTAGGTCAATAACTACTACCTATGCCTCAGAACATTCTAAAACTTAGAACAAACTTACCGACAAACATTTGCAACTGGACAGGAAGAAGCATCCATGAAGAACGAAGACAACATTTATGAGGTATTCCTCAACACGCTCGACGAAGACCTCCGTGGCATGTGCGAAAAGAACGTGAAGGCAGAGAAGCCGTTTCCGTATCCGTACTGCGGTGAGGAGAACGTTGAACGCCTCGCTAAGGCGCTTGTTGGCGTACTGGAAAAGCATTCACCCGATATTCCCGGGCTGGTGCCCGAGCAGTATCGAGACGATGTGCACGAGGCTCGCGAGCTTTTGGCCGCGGCGGCGCTCGCTTTGCTGTCGCTGTACTTTCCCCAGCGCGATAACTGTATGCGCTGCATGGCCATCTTAATTAGCCTGTTTCGGCACGGAAGCAATCCGCGCTTTAAATCGAGCGGCGTGCTCATGTTTGAGCAGGTTTCGACAGGTATGAAGTACTCGTCCGAAAAAGGGGGACGCATTCCGTCTCGCTTTGTGCGAAGCATCGACTACAAAAGACCCAGCGACCACGTGCATCGCGATGGATCGCATGGATTTACGGCGGACGAAGACGATGCCGTCATGTTTTTCGAACGTTACCGCGTGATTCAGCAACGCGTATTCGATGCGAGTTCGCGTTTCAACTTCGAGCTATGTGTCAAACGCCCGTTTGAGGCGCTTTCGGACAATCGGCAGAACTTTTATTACAGGGAGGAAAAGATGGAAACCGATTTGGCAACCAAGGTACAGAGGCTTCGGGACCGCTACACCCTCAACTACGCTCAGGCCAAGGGATACGACCTGCTCGACAAGCTGATGATCGAGTCGTTGCTTGCGTATCTGCGCGACGGGACGGTCTCAACCGTGGCGCGCGAGAGCTATGTGGCGCAGGCCGAGCGACTGATTGACGGCGCGGTCAAGTTGCCATGCGCGACAAGCCCCAAGGAGGGCGAAGGCATCGGCCGTATTTCCTAGCAACTACGCAGAACCATCGACAAGAAAGGGGCCGTGACATGTCGGTCATTAAGATGTACGGCTACGAGGCCGCACAGCAAACGGAGTATCAAGCCAAGAAGTGGGCGACCAAGGAGGAAATGCAGGCGCTGTCGTCTGGCGATGAGCAGCGCGATGTGATCCTGGCTAAGGGTGCCACGGTGGCGTTCTACGAGGACGACAAGCATTGGGAGACGAGTGTGTCCAACAATGTCTTTGCCTTTGGAGGTACCGGCAGTGGCAAAACGGCGAGTTTCATTTTGCCCAACCTGCTCAATCACCACGAATGCTGTTATGTGGTCACAGACACCAAGGGTGAGCTGCTGCGCCGTACGGGGAAAGGCTTTGAAGAGGACGGCTACGAGGTAACGGTTCTCGATACTGTTAATCCCGAGCAGTCGGCCGGATACGACCCTCTGCGCTACGTGATGGATGTCGAGGATATCCCCACTACGGTGGCGGCAATCATGGAGGGGGTCGATCCTGACGGTCGTAGCCGTAGGTATGATCCGTTCTGGGATAACGCAAACGATCTGCTGCTTCGAGCAATTGTTGGAATCCTGTATCTCCTGGAGTGTCTTGCCGGCACCCTTGCGCCGGGCGAGGACCCCAATGCTCCGCGCCGCTACCTTAAGATGAACAACGTCTTTAAACTGGCTGCGCTCATCAAGGTCACGGGGGATGGCGAGGGCCGATTCCCGTTGGACTACCTTGTAGAAGAGGTGGAGTCCAAGGAGTTCCTCGATAAGTATGGGGCTGTGAACGCAGACCTGTACGGCGTTGAGCAGTATCGCGATTTTCGAGGTGCGGCAGATAGGACGCTTAAGAGTATTCTGATCACGCTCAATGCAACTATCTCGCGGCTTAAGACGCCTCAGCTCATGCGCGTTTTTGAGAATGACGAGATGCGTCTTGATCGTATTGACGAGGGCAAGCGCGTGATCGATCTCAAGGTGAGCGACAACGATTCGGCTAATGCATGGCTTGCGAACGTTGCCCTTAAGCAGCTGTTTAACCTTGCCCAGCGCCGTGCCGATGCCAGCCCCAGCGGCCATTTGCAGCGTCGCGTGCAGTTTGTGCTCGATGAGTTTCCCAATGTGGGACGCATCCCCGATTTTGAGCGCAGCATTGCGACCGTGCGCAGCCGCGGCATTAGCTTTTTGATGTGTGCGCAATCGCTGAGCCAGCTCGATGCCGTGTACGGCAAATCCACGGCGCTTACCATTCTCGATAACTGCGATAGTTTGGTCTATATGGGTGGCGGCAGCAACATCGCGACGCAGAACTACATAAGCGAACTGTGTGGCGAGTCGGTTTTGGGCACCAAGTACGTGGGCGCCGAGCGCACTGCCGTAGATGTGCGCGGCTGCGTGATGACCCCAGGCGAGGTTGGGCTTATGCCTCGCACCGATTGCCTGGTCAAGGTGACCGGCATGCGTCCCTTCCGCGCCAAGAAGTACTTTTGCGACGACCATCCCAATGCAGCCAAGTGGCTAAGGGATTAACCCTTGCAGCCTCGCGCATTTTGACCTGCATTTTGGCTGCACGGCCTCTGTTTGCCATGTGCCGTGCGGCCAGTTTCCCTTATCGATTCCATCTAGAGAGGAATTAACCATGTCCGTTATGTATCGTGAGCCCAGCATCATCAAGAAGTCCAAGGACGGCCGTGTTGCCGCCGTCGATATGGCAAGCGAGCTGCTTAACAGCCGCGTGCTGCTGCTGGAGGGCGAGGTCAACGATGTGACCTGCAACGGCCTCATTAAGTCCATGCTGGTGCTGGAACATCAAAGCGCGACCGAGCCCATCACCCTCATCATCAATAGCCCGGGCGGCAGCGTTACGGCGGGGCTGGCGCTCATTGACACCATGCAGTCGCTCGATTGCCCCGTGATCACGGTGGGCGAGGGCGTCGTGGCCTCGATGGCCGCGGTGATCCTGGCCTGCGGCGACCACCGCCAGGCGTACCGCCACACGCAGGTGCTCATCCACCAGCTAATGGGCGGCACGGGCATGGCGCAGCAGACCGATATCGAGATTGTGGCCCAGCATACAGCGGCCATGCGCGCCGAGCTGGACGAGCTGCTGGCCGAGCATGGCAACCTGAGTGCCCAGGAGTTCCACGAGCTCACCGAGCGCGACTGCTGGTGTAACGCCAAGCGCGCCCTAGAGCTGGGCCTGGTGGACGAGGTGGTTGCGCCCAGCAAGAAGGCGCTCTAGCAGGGCGCATGCCTTTTGGCATGTAGGGCAGGACGATCGAGCGCGTAAATTCACAGCCAGAAAGAGGTTGAATATGAGCAGTATTTGGGATGTCGATGGCATTGAGTGGGAAGACCTGCCTACCGTGAGCGACCTGCTGTGCGCGGCAGACAAAAAGATCCTGGCGCGCGAGGTCG
The DNA here is from genome assembly GCA_900553935.1 of uncultured Collinsella sp. GTDB lineage: Bacteria > Actinomycetota > Coriobacteriia > Coriobacteriales > Coriobacteriaceae > Collinsella. The sequence continues at coordinate 3,961 of USFK01000028.1, read as the reverse complement.
CCCTGCGATACGACGACAAGGCAGGCGGTTGCGGCTGTGGCGATAGCGACCGCGGCCTAAAACGCGTCCGCCGCAAGCTCAAAAAGCTGCGCAAGATCGACCCCGAGCCCAGCGACAAGATTGTCCTGTTGCCCAAGCACGTCATCAATCGTCGCGATGCGGGCCACGGTTTTGACTATTACGACGTAGAACCGTGCGCCTTTACGCGCAGTGGCGCGCAAAAGTCAGGGGAGGACGCGTGTGCTGAGGTGTACCCGTGGGACCTGTTCCTACTGAACGAGGAGCCTGCAAGCGTCGTTCTGGGCTATCGAGTATGGCTCGGCGGCGAATGGGACCTATGCGAACGTTACCGCTTTTTGGCTGTGGTGTGCGCCAGCGCGCTGCATCGCATCCGCGAGCAAAAGGAGCTGCGCAAGTGTCTCAAGAAGGACGATGCAGCCTGTGACATGGACGAGGATGAGGTGATCGAAGGTGTTCGCCAAGACGTGCTGTATCCCGAGGAAGTAATCAACGCAAGGCTCGGCGGCTATTGGGATACGAGCCTGGGCCTTGATCTGCCCTGGAAGGACGAACATTTCGAGACCTGCGTTCGGATTGATAGAGCTATCGATGACCTGTTTGCCGAGGAGACGAAGCGCTGTGCCGCGGAGCTTGGGAAGAAGCTTGAGCGCGGGTATGAGAAGCGCGTGGAAGCGCCGTTGTTTCAACCGTTCACCGACGAATGAGAAAAGGCGGCAAGTGCGGTCCCCGCGGGATTATCTTGGAGCAGCTAAGTGAGCGGTGCGCGGGCGAGGAGCAATCATGGCTAGTCGTGGAGATAAATAGTCGAGGGAAGAAACCCTTGCGGCTCTGTTCTTATGCCTCGCCCTACCATTAAAAAAGGTCGATGATACAAGCGAGGATGTCCAGGCGTTAGCCAAGGCCATTGGCGGAACGCCGGGCGCGGTTGCTCTAATAATCTGGAACCTTGCATCATCCGATGAGCGTCGACGTGCTCGCGGCAAGGTTGGAATGACCCAGGCGAGCAAAATGGACAAGATGGTTTGGGCTGAGTATTCCTCTGCTGGTGATGAGCTTGTTGAGGAGGCGACCGACGTTTTCCTCAACTGTTTCGATTTTGAAGAACCGCTAAGCGATGAGTTGAAAGAGACGATCGGCATTGATTTGCCAGAGGGTAAAGAGCGCGAGGCAATCGTTTCGATGCGGATGAACCAGGAGTTCTTTCGAAATACCTTGCTTGCCAATTACAATTCAAGGTGTTGCTTGACGGGGCTATCGAACAAGACACTGCTGGTCGCCACCCATATCAAGCCCTGGAAAGTCTCTGGTCCTAAAACGGAGCGCCTTGCGCCCGACAACGACTTGCTTTTAAACGCATTACACGATAAGGCGTTCGATCGGGGACTAATCACAATTACGAAGGACCTAAAGATAATGGTGTCCAGTGTGGTCGAGCACGAAACGCCCGAGGACGAGTATTTGTGGCGCTACAACGGAGAGCCAATTGCGCTTCCGAAGCGATTCGCTCCACGAGCTGAGTTTATTGAATACCACAACGACATGGTGTTTAAGGGGTAATTGGACTATCTCCCGACCAAACGAGGATTCGGATTGGCTTGCTGGAAGGGAATGACTATGTCGGGTTCCCGGATTCCCGAGGTCGGGGAGGTCGCTTCGTTGCCTGTTCGGAGTACGGCAATGAGGTCCTGGATTCGCTGGAGCAACTCATCAAAAGTAACCACAGTCACATCGCTGAGGTTATTCCGATAATGCTCAAAGGTAGCTTTTTTGCTCGCGGTGTCGAGTTCAGAGATCTTCCCTATGACTACAACGCACTTTGGGGAAAGGGCCTCAAAGTGAGAAGACGAGCGCCCGTTGACCATGTAGTACTCCTTCGTGAGCGTGTCCCGGTAGTTAAGCACTTGGTTTACTGATCCGCTCATGTGTGAGGTCAAGGAATAAACGGCGTTCTCGGGCTCTTTCCCCCTGTATATTGTGCCGAGCAGGCTTGTAAGAGGAGTCTTGATCTCGATGAGCGTGACATTGCTGGTTAGCTCATTCTGGTAGAGGAAATCGCAGATATTGCCACCGGAATTATCAATCGCCTTGCCTCCGACATACGCCTTGCCTTGGAGAAGTGTGCATGGGGCGGAGAATACCTGCGACAGTATCCATTGGTGGTCGGTGAATATTCTCTGCCAGTACTCCTCGTTGCCGTTACCGAGGTTCTCAGCAATCTCCTTTTCGACCTTTTCGAGCTGGGCGAGACTCAGACTGACCGTGAAGTCATCGAGATGTCCCTTCTCCAACTCGGAGAATATCTCACCCAATTGCTCGCGAGTCGTCCCCTGGGTCATGAGCCGGATCATCTCTTTGACGAGTTCGAAATTATTGCCATCTGTAAGTAGCCTGGTTTCCGAGGGATTTTCGCGCATCATCTTAAGGAGTGAGCTTACGGAGCGGTCAAGGGGGACATACGTTGTGCTGCCGCCTTGAACTCCTCCACCCTCCTGATGGATTCGGTAGCGAGCATCAAGTGCCTCGTACAGGCGACGGGTCTCTCCGGTGTCTAAAGTGAGTTCGAGCCAATCACCATTGAACCCTTTTCTTTGCAGCATGCCCCTCGAAGCAGGGCCCAGTTCGGTTTCGGCCGAGTCTGAGGGGAAAGAAGCATCTCCTTTCCTCTTTCGTTCGTAGACGAATTTGCCCTCAACACAATGAGAAGGATTCTTCGGATTGTCTACGTTGGTCGCGAGGAACCGGTATCTCATCCTGTCCGTTGTTTCTGTCAACTCAACGGGGTCGGATTTTGCCGTGTATCGAGAGGTCGAGACCATGTTGATGGCCCCGTCAATAGCACTTGAAGGATTGGGATAGAGCGTGCCGTCCCAATCAAGTGTGTCCCCGAAACTAATGCGCCCCATCCAGGCTCCCTTCGCACATCCTCTGGATCAGCTTCCCGTCCGCCAGTCTTCCTGCCAGATAGCAGTCGAACACGTAGTCCGCGGGCAGCGCCCACATCTCCACCCCGTCCGTGAGGGGCGGCTCAGGCTTCCCGAAGACGCCTGGGAACCGCACCCTACCCATGAGCCTCGCCTCGGCCTCGTGGGTCGGTACCAGGAAGACATTCGCCACGGAGGAGAACCCGTTGTCCCGGATGAAGTCCCCGTAGGCGCTCTGGTAGAGCACCTGCTTCGTTACGGACTCGACGCCCGGCACGTCCTTGGCGGCGCCGGGGCGCAGCGACGGCGTGTAGTACTTCGCGTCGTAGATGCAGAACGCTCTGCCGCCAGCGCCGTCTCCATGGATGCCTATGACGTCGGGAATCAGCGTGTTCACGTCCCCGCAGCCCGCACCGCCGGCGTCCATCCACTCCGGCCTAGGGATGATACCCAGAAGCGTCTCCGCGCCGCGCTGGCACCAGTCCTCGGCGAGCGGAAGCCCCAGCGAGTCTATGCGGTCGGCGAGCCTGTCCCCGAAAGCGCTCTTGCATGCCAGCTCCCACGCGTGGTAGAAGGATGAAGTGCCCAGGCAGAACTCCTCCTCGGGGCTTTCATACTCCTCGGAGGGGCTCAGATAGCGCAGCAGCATGTCGATGACGTCCTGCTTCCACGCCACGAACTGCACGGAGCGCTCCTGCTCCAGGCGGTAGGTCAGCGTCTCGGCGTCACCCAGGTCCTCCAGTTCCTCGCCGGAGAGGTCGACCGGGGCGAGCCCCAGCAGCTCGTCCAGGCCCCAGCGACGCAGGTCCTCGGAGCAGCGAGTCAGCACGCACCGGTGGAGGCGTGTCACCAGGTCGGCCGCGTCGCGGGAGGTGTCGCGCGTCTTAAGGTCGAAGTAGACCGGCGTGTCGCCGTCCATGAAGGGCTGGTTCTGCGCGATGGTCCTGCCCCAGGCGATCTCACCCGACCCGTTGTCGCGGACCACGCGCACGTAGTTGGAGTAGACGCCATTCTCCTCG
>USFK01000027.1 GCA_900553935.1 uncultured Collinsella sp. | reverse complement strand
CGGGTGACGGCGAGTTCCAGCTCGGCGGCGGGGATGCCCCTGCCGTTGTCGCGGACGCGGATAAGGCTCTGTCCGCCGTTTTCCAGCGTGACTTCCACCAGCGAAGCCCCGGCGTCGAGGCTGTTTTCCACGAGTTCCTTGACCACGCTCGCCGGACGCTCCACCACTTCGCCCGCGGCGATCTGGTTGCGCAGTTCGGGAGAGAGCAGGCGGATGCCGTTCCGATCGGAGAAAGGACTGTCTTGAGAGGATGTTTCGTTCATTCTTCAGGTATAGTGTCTTGCGGAAAAAGGCGCAAGAGGATAGGCTCTCCGCCAGAGGCACGTTTGTTTCGCGTGTCGTGACTCAGCGGGCAGCCCGCCCGCGTCCGCAACAGACGGAGGTTTTCCCCATGCGTCGTTTTCTTCTCACCGGTCTGATGGTTCTGGCTTTTTCCTTCTCGGCGTTCGCCGCCGTCGACGTCAGCAAACTCCAGCTTCCCGGCGACATCACGCAGGCTCAGGCCGATGAGGTCATCAAGGGCGCTCTCGTCAAGGCGAAGGCGCAGGGCGTGCCCATGAACATCGCCGTCGTGGACGCCGGAGGCAACCTCAAGGCGTTTACGCGCATGGACGGCGCATTCCTCGGCAGCATCGACGTGTCCATCGGCAAGGCCCGTACGGCCCGCCTGTTCAACATGCCCACCTCCACGCTCGGCGCGGCTTCGCAGCCCGGTCAGGAGCTGTACGGCATTGAAGTCACCAACAAGGGCCTCGTCATCTTCGGCGGCGGCGAGCTGCTCAAGAACAAGGACGGCGTGATCATCGGCGCCATCGGCGTGAGCGGCGGCAGCGTCGCGGAAGACACCAACGTCGCCAAGGCCGGCGTTGCGGCGCTCAAGTAACTCCGACAGAACCGACGACGGGGGGACGGGATTGACCGTTCCCCCGTTTTTTTATGGCGTTTCGGTGGCGGACCGGAATGTCGGCGGAAAGAAGGGACGGCGGGAAGGAAAAGGCTTCGCCGGTTGCGCGGGCTTCGGCCCCAACGCCCTTGAGAACGGGCCCGTGAAGCGTTCTTGGGGAGAACGGACGGGCTATGGCGCGGGGAGGCGATGCCGCAGCGGGGAGTCGACCTTTGGAGCGCGGTCCCGCCCCGGAGTGAGTGTACCGCAAAAGCACACATGCCGGACATGACCCGCTTTCAGGCTCTCCCGCGACAAGGATGGAGCGTAGCTTTTGCGGATACGGTCCGTTGCGGTCGGGCGGGCGGAACTCGTGACGGGTCCCTTTGCTTCCGGGGGAGGAAGGTCAGGCGCGTTCGTCGCCGCGGGACCCAGCGCTCATGCGCGCGGTCCGGGCACGAGGATGCCCCCGAGTCACCTCCCCTATGCGCCATGCGGCCCCCAGGGCACGTGAGTAGACACCGGACACCGTAACGGTGGGCGCCGCCCACCGGTCAGCGGCCAGAGCATGGGGGGCACGCCCGGTCCCGTTCCGAACCCGGAAGCTAAGCCCCATCGCGCCGAGAGTACTGCGGGGTGAGCCCGTGGGAGGCCAGGGCGCCGCTGACCGGTGGACGGCACCGAGCCGTCATCGAGATTGAAGAAGGGGGAGGCATCGCGGCCTCCCCCTTTTTTGCGTTTACGGGGCGTAAATGACTCAATTACACCAGACGATCTTATCGTTTTTGGTATTGAGCTTTTATTTAAAGAAAATAAATCGAATAACGAGGGCAACTGCTATGGCCACAATGATCAAAAGCAGGATTGTCAGTCGATGCTGCTTGCGTCGTTTACTTGACGAAATGAAGATTGATTTGCCCTGTTTTGGCGTTTCGAGATAGCGAGCCGAATGCGTCAAGGTTTGCTTGGGTCGAGGCCCTCTTTGTTGATGAGCGGTAGATGCTTTCATCGGCTCATCACTAGCAGCGCTGTTTTTAGATAATGGTGCGTCTTTCAGATATACAGGGTCTCCCGAGGCGACGCCCATATGTTTACGTCCCGTTTGGGCATCCTCGAGTGTTTGATATCGATTTCTCGTCACATAATCGGGCTCTGGGTCATTGATGGGCTCTTGCGAGATGTGGGGGCGATGGAACCGTGGCGGCTGCGTAGAAGTATCTTCGCCCTGCGTCGGCATAAACATATTGTTCTGGTTTTGGTCGTCCATGATGCCCTTTAGCTCGTTACCAACAACGTGTACGCGCTCATTGTAAGCCCCTTGTTATTTGTAGCTGCGAACATACTTGTTATTTAAGCTCTGGTTCAAAGAACCTTAACCTTACTAAAACCTTAGTCATACACACTTAGATATGCTTATAGTACTGGACTCAAAAAACTTTATAGTCGATGTATATATGGGCACTGGGTGGGCATATATAAGAGCGTCAAAAGAAGTCCCAGTCACCTAGAAGATGGCTCGGCAGTCCTTACAAGGAGTGGTAAACATGGCAAGCATGGTTCCTTATCGTTCGGTTTTTGGCGTTCGTCCTTCTGCTAGCTCGCTGTTCGATCTGTTTGATGATATGACCGACCTTGCAAACAACTCGATTGCCTCCAAGGCGTTCCCCGTTGACGTTGAGGACAAGGGCGATGGCTACGAGGTCAAGGCGTATCTGACCGGTGTCGCCAAGGATGACATCGACGTTGAGCTCAATGAGGGTCGCCTGTCCATCAGCGTGAACGTCGAGGAGAGCGCCGAAAACGAGGGTAAGAACTTCCTCCAGAAGGAGTTTAGCTCGTACAGCGCGACGCGTGGCGTATATCTGAAGGACGCTTCGAGCGAGGGCCTCTCTGCAAAGTATGCTGACGGCATCCTCACCGTTACGGTTCCTAAGATCGTCGAGAAGAAGAACGTCACGAAGATCTCCATCGACTAACGATGGCTCTGCTTCAATCGAGAGTATGAGTTAAGGGGGCTGGGAAGTGATTCCCAGCCCCCTTTTGTTGTCTTGAGGGGCTATTGAATAGTTGTCGGTTGATACTGACTTGCAGGGCGTATCGAGAGCTTCCGTGGCCCTTGAAGACGGGTGGCAGAACTGCCGAATTCATCATCGAGACTTGCATCAAGCGCGTTGGCATAGCTTTTGACGGTAAGGCTTGGACGATTATTGTCCTGGCTGATATGCATGGCGATGAGCTGTTCGGTGCGATCGGTAACAAGTTCGCGCGCGGCTTCGGCGGCCTGGTTGTTGGAGAGGTGCCCCTTTGTGGACAGGATGCGCTCCTGAAGAAAGCGGGGGTACGCTCCTTCGCGCAGCATAGCTACATCGTGGTTGCTTTCGAGCGCGAGAACTCGACAGTCTTTGAGGATGCCTATGGCCTTGCTCGATAACTCTCCGGTGTCGGTGGCAAACCCAATGGAATCATCGAGAGCATTAAATCGATAGCCGACAGGATTGATGACATCGTGCGATGTTGAGTAGGTTTGCACGTGGATGCCGGCAATGGGGAGCGTGTCGCCGGGGTCAAATTCCTCTACGGGCAGGTGCGCGAGGTTTTCTTTGCATGAAAGGGTGTCCCTGCTGGCAAAGAGGGGACCATGCCAGTGCTTGCACCATACATCGAGCCCCTTGATATGGTCACCATGCTCATGGGTGATTACTAGAGCGGCGACGTCGTCTGCCGAGAGGCCAAGCTCCGCCATGCGTTTAAGTGTCTCGCGGCGGGACAGGCCGTTGTCGATCATGATGAGCCCCTGAGGCCCCTCGACGAGTGCGCAGTTGCCTTTTGAGCCGCTGCCGAGGATATGAAGGTGCAGGCGAGACATAAGATTCCAAAGGATACAATGGGTGCGGACGAATAGAGGAGGAAGCGAATGCCAACGGTATCTCAGCACTATGGACATCATGCCGCGCCGAGGACGGATAAGAGCGCCCTGGCAACGCGGCAGGCCGCTGCCCCCGTAGTGCTCATGGTATCAGGCGGTGCGGACTCGACGGCGCTGCTCCTTATGGCTTGCACATCAAAGCTGGATATCCAGGACGGGCGCGGCGTCGCTCCCATTGCGCGCGAGCGATTGCACGTGCTGCATGTAAACCATCATCTGCGCGGGGAGGCATCCGATGGCGACGAGGCCTTTGTACGTGACCTGTGCGCGCAATACGGCTTGCCGCTGTGTGTTGAGCATGCCTATTTTGATGACGAATCGGGCAATATCGAGGCTGCGGCTCGCGAGGTGCGCTATGCCGCGGCACGGAGATATGTTCGCGAACTTTGTGCCGAATCGGGCGCACCGCGGACGGCGGCTCGTATCTGTACCGCGCATACTTCGTCGGACCGCGCGGAAACATTTTTGATGAACGCCATTAAAGGGTCGGGTCCCGCGGGTCTATCGAGCATTCCGCGCCGTCGGAACATTGTGGTTCGCCCCTTGCTCGACCTCACGCACGATGAGCTCGTGAGCTATCTGCAGGTGCACGGTCAGCCATGGCGGGAAGATGAAAGCAACGAGGACGTTTCGTACCTGCGCAACTATGTACGCCATCGGGTGATGCCGGTGGTGGCACAGCGCAACGCGAGCGTCTGCAAGACGATTGGCGCCGCCTGCGAGATCTTAGGCGATGAGGATGCCTTTCTTTCTCAGCTTTCGGCACAGGCGTTTCGAAGCTGCCTGCGCAAGGAAGCGGCGGGCGCACTGGTGCTCGATGCGCGCCGTCTTGCCGCCGCTGAGGTTGTGATTGCACGGCGTATCGTGCGGTTGGCGATTAAGCGCATCGATCCCGACGCGCGACCGGAGATGCGGCACGTGGAGCGCGTGCTCGCCTGCGTCGCTGCGGGCTCGGGCTCGGTTACGCTTCCTGCGGGAATTGATGCCCGTGTGGAGTTTGGCATGCTGGCGTTCAAGGCCCCGGCGGCGCGCGAGGGTTTAGTGGCCGATTGGATCTCCGTTCCCGGTCGTCTGCCGCTGGGGGCGGGGCATATGCTGACAGCGGAGCCGATGGCTGTGGAGCCGGGGTGCGATATCGTGCACCGTGCCCGCGAGCTTGCTGCTGCCGGAAAGGTTGCGGCCTTGGTGGACGCGGCAGCCCTGGGGTTTGCCGACTGCGATAGCGAGCGGATGTTAGCCGGCTCGCGCGGGGAGATTCCCACCGAGGCACGATCGGCGCGCCTGTGGGTGGATAGCCCTGTGCCGGGAGACGTGATGTGCCCGTTGGGGATGAACGGCCGAAGCAAGAAAGTGTCAGACCTGTTGAACGAGGCGCGCATTCCTGTTTCAGACCGCTCTGGCGTACCCGTGGTAAGAACGGCTCCGGGGGGTGCCGTAGTATGGGTCGCGGGCGTTCGCGCGGACGAACGTTTTAAGTGCACGGCGGCGACGCGCGTGGCCTATCTGCTTCGCGTGGTTGACGCGGATTAGCTCCTCGCACCAGCTTTTCTGTGCGGCGTTGACGGTATTCCCGCGCTGATGGTGCGCGGGCTGGAAAATATACCCCGTGCGCTGCTAGAATGTGTAGTTCGCGTCCATGCGGCGGTGCGTGGGCGATAAGCACAAGAAAGGGTTGTCATGGCTTCTCAACATCCGGATATCGAGAAGGTTCTGTTTACGCAGGAGGATATCGACGGTATCGTCTCTCGCCTAGGCGAGCAGATTACTCGCGACTACGCGGGTAAGGATCTGGTACTGATTGCGGTCCTGCGCGGTGCCGTGGTCTTTATGGGCGACCTGATGCGCAAGATCGAGCTGCCGACCAACATCGATTTCATGGCTGTTTCGAGCTATGGCGACGGTGTGAAGTCTTCGGGTATCGTGCGTATCATTAAGGACCTGGATATCGACATCCGTGGTCGCGACGTGCTGATCGTCGAGGACATTCTGGACTCGGGCCTGACCCTCAAGTACCTGATGAAGAACCTCGAGAGCCGCAAGCCCGCTTCTCTGGAGGTCGCCGCCTTCCTATGGAAGGACGTTGAGGACCGTACCTCGGCCGTCACGCCCAAGTATGTTGGAACCCATTGCCCCGATGCCTTTGTGGTGGGCTACGGCCTCGACTATGCCGAGCGCTATCGCAACCTTCCGTATCTGGGCATTTTGAAACCGGAGGTTTATTCGTAAGATGCCCGACGACCGTAACGATAACAATTCCCAGACTCCCCGGGAGCCTAAGATCCCGGGGATGCCCGGAGGCAAGAAGCCCACGCGTACGGGCTGGCTGTATTTTATTTTGGCTTGCGCGCTTCTGGGCTACGCCTTCTTTAACATGGGCTCCGGCTTTGCCAGCTCCAGCAATACCGTTAAGCTCGCGACGAGCGAGATGGTGAGTGCCATTAAGCAGGATCGCGTCGAAGATTTGACCTATACGGTTCAAGACGGAAGCGTGGCGGGTCATTACTGGAAGACGAAAAAGGACAAGGGTGATACGAGCGAGCTCAAGAGCTTCTCCTCGACCTATGTCGGCTCCGATTCGCTTGCCGAGCTTATGGCGGAGCACCCCGACACCAAGTACATCGTCAACACCAACGACCCCGATTTTTGGGGCGACTTGGCGATGAGTGTGCTGCCGACGATTGCCCTGATCGCCATCATGTTCTACTTTATGCGCCAGATGATGGGCGCCAATAATAGGAACATGCAGTTTGGCAAGACCAATGCCAAGACCAACGAGGCTACGCGTCCCAAGGTCAAGTTTGAGGATGTCGCTGGCGTGGATGAGGCGGTCGAGGAGCTCGAAGAGATTCGCGATTTCTTGAGCGACCCGGACCGCTATCGCAAGCTGGGCGCCAAGATTCCCCGCGGCGTGTTGCTGGTGGGCCCTCCGGGTACCGGTAAGACGTTGCTGGCCAAGGCCGTTGCCGGCGAGGCGGGCGTGCCGTTCTTTAGCATCTCGGGCTCTGACTTTGTTGAGATGTTCGTGGGCGTCGGCGCCAGCCGCGTGCGCGACCTTTTTAAGGAGGCCAAGTCTCAGGCTCCGTCAATCATCTTTATTGACGAGATCGATGCCGTGGGACGTCAGCGCGGAGCCGGTTTGGGCGGCGGCCACGACGAGCGCGAGCAGACGCTCAACCAGCTGCTGGTCGAGATGGACGGTTTTGAGGAAAGCGAGTCGGTCATCCTGATCGCCGCGACCAACCGCCCCGACATTCTGGATCCGGCGCTGCTGCGTCCCGGCCGTTTTGACCGCCAAGTCACGGTTGACCGCCCGGACGTAAAGGGCCGCGAGCAGATCTTGCGCGTGCATGCTGAGAACAAGCCGATGGACGAGGACGTTAAGTTTGAGAAGCTCGCCCAGATGACCGTTGGCTTTACTGGTGCCGATTTGGCGAACCTGCTCAACGAGTCTGCGCTGCTGGCCGCTCGCCGTCATCGTTCTGTGATCTCGATGGACGAGGTCGAGGAGTCGATGGAGCGTGTGATTGCCGGACCGCAACGCAAGGGCCGCGTGATGACCGAAGCCGAGCGCACCACGATTGCTTACCACGAGAGCGGTCACGCCCTGGTGGGTCACATCTTGGAGCATTCCGATCCGGTTCATAAGATTTCGATTGTCAGCCGCGGCCAGGCTCTGGGCTACACGTTGCAGCTTCCGCAGGAGGATCACTTCCTCAAGACCAAGAACGAGATGCTCGACGAGCTCGCCGTGTTCTTGGGCGGTCGCGTTGCCGAGGAGCTCATGTGCGACGACATCACGTCGGGCGCGAGCAACGATCTGGAGCGCGCGACTAAGATGGCGCGCGAGATGGTCACGCGCCTGGGCATGAGCGAGGAGCTGGGCACGCAAGTGTTTGGTGAGGCGCAGCATCAGGTGTTCCTTGGTCGCGATTACGCCGATCACCAGGATTACTCCGAGGAGACGGCGCGCCGCATCGATATCGAGGTTCAGCGCATCATGCGCGAAGCCCATCGCCGTGCGGTCGAGATTTTGGATGCCCGTCGCGATCAGCTCGATCTGATGGCGAAGGTGCTGCTTGAGCGCGAGACCGTCGAAGGCGACGCCGTGAACGCCCTGCTCGGCAATGAGTGGGATGCCTACCTTGAGCGCGAGGGCGATATCCTGGCGGCCAAGGAGGAGCGCAATGCCAAGGCGGCCGGCATGCCGACCAAGAAGCGCTTGCCTCGCATGAGCGAGGAGGAGCTGGCGGCTGATGCTGCGGCCTTTGCGCAGGCGGCCATGCAGGAGGATGCCGAAGCCGCATCCGATGATGCCGGCGATGACCATGCCGTCAACGCTGACGGCAACACCGACGCCGACAAATAGTCCTTGTAGCGAAAGCCTCCGCGGGGAAACCTGCGGAGGCTTTTTCTTCGTTGATTGGGGACAGACTTAAATGAGCGTTTTCACGCATTTAAGTCTGTCCCCAATCAACATTGCTGCGGCACTTTGCCCGACTAAAGCGTACAATAGCGCCTATGCGAAAGGGGAACAGATGATCAACGAAACTATGTATGCTCGCGGTGCGGAAAGCTCCATCATCCGTGAGATTTTTAGCTATGGCCTTGAGCGCAAGGCACAGATCGGTGCGGAGAACGTATTCGATTTTTCGCTGGGCAACCCGAGTGTTCCGGCGCCCGCTGCTGTTGCTGAGTCCATTAAGAAGGCATTGGAGCTGCCGAGCGACCAGCTGCATGGATACACGCCTGCGCCGGGTCTGCCGCAATGTCGAGCGGCCGTCGCCGACTCGCTCAACCGTCGCTTTGGCACGAGCTATGAGGGCAAGGACGTCTTTATGACGGTGGGTGCCGCGGCTTCGCTCACCTGCACGCTCAACGCCGTTACGAACCCGGGCGATGAGGTTGTTGTTATCGCCCCGTACTTTCCGGAGTATCGCGTGTGGATTGAGAAGGCCGGCTGCACGTGTGTTGAGGCGCTCGCCGATGAAGATACGTTCCAGCTGAGCGTGAGTAACGTGCTCAAGGCGATTACCGATAAGACGGCTGCCGTCATCATCGACTCGCCCAACAATCCGACCGGTGCCGTATATACACGCGACACGCTGACGCGACTGGCCAATGTTCTGCGCGAGGCCAACGCTCAGCGCGATCCCGAGAATCCGATTATGCTCATCTCTGATGAGCCGTATCGCGAGATTGTCTATGGCGCCGAGGTGCCTTGGGTGCCTTCGATCTACGAGCACACCATCGTGTGCTACTCGTATTCCAAGTCGCTTTCGCTACCGGGCGAGCGCGTCGGGTGGATCCTGGTTCCCAATACGAATCCTCAGGCAGCTCGTCTAATGCCCGCCGTTGCCGGTGCCGCCCGTACGCTGGGCTTCGTGTGTGCACCGGCGCTCTTCCAGCGTGTAATCATCGACTGCATTGATGAACCGAGCGATGTCGAGGCCTATGCTCGCAACCGCACCGCGCTTACCGATGCACTGGCGGAGTACGGCTACACCTATGTTGAGCCGGATGGCGCGTTCTACCTATGGGTGAAAGCGCTGGAGTCCGATGCGAATGCGTTCTGTGAGCGCGCGAAGAAGCATGAGCTGCTCGCGGTGCCTTCGGATAGCTTTGGCATGCCGGGCTGGTTCCGCCTGGGCTACTGCGTGAGCTATGAGACAATCGTCAACTCTCTGCCTGCCTGGAAGCAGCTGGCCGACGAATATCGTCGAAAGTAAAGCGCTCTGCTTACAATGTTTTACGTGAAACGGGGTTTGGTTTTAAGCCAGACCCCGTTGTCTATGCCGTTGTGTGATTGGGATGAAGCAGTTTTACGACTGCCGAAAGCTATGCGTACAATGAATATACGCGACGGCCATACTGGACAAGGAGACCCGATGCCCTACCTTCTTTCTTGTGATATTCATACTCATACGATGTTCTCTGCGCATGCGTACTCAACCATCGAGGAGAACATCTATTGGGCGGCGGAGAGCGGCCTTCAGGTGCTCGGTTCCGCCGATCATTTAAGCTCGATGGTTACGCCTTGTCCCAATGACCTGCGCAGTTTCCAATTCTTTATTAACCAGGATATCTGGCCGCGCATTTGGAGCGGCGTGCTGGTGCTGCGTGGTGCCGAGGCTGATATCGTTTCGCTGGACGGCAGCTTGTTTGGCGAAGACATTCCCGTTTCGCTCGATATCGCCGGCGATTCGTATAGTCGTGAGCATTCGCTGTTCGATTTGGTGACGCGTAATTTGGATTATTTGGTGGCAAGCGTGCATAACCCGCAGTTTGCCGAAGGCGCGACGCTCGCCCAAACGACCCAGATGTACATCAATGCCCTGGAGCACCCCAAGGTGTTCATGCTTGGGCATGCGGGTCGTTCGGGCGTGCCGTTCGATATCGATGAGGTGCTGTTGGCGGCCAAGGCCAAGCACAAGATCATCGAGATCAACAACCATAGTCTTGAACACGGTGTCGACACTGAGCATTGGGCCGTATGCCGCAAGATCGCCGAGCGCTGCGCCGAGCTGGGCGTGGGTATTGGCGTGTCGACCGATGCCCACATTGGCATGGCCATTGGCAAGCTCGATCACGCGCGCAAGATGCTCGACGAGATTCACTTCCCGCTGGATTTGATCGTGACGCGCGACCGCGAGACGCTGCTGCGCGAGATGGCGGCAGCCGGCGTGTGTGACCTGCGCAAGGGGATGTAGCGGAGTTCATAAACCAAGCGAAGGGGGCGGTCCAGACGGGCCGCCCCCTTCGCTTGTCTCGAAAATCTACCGGGGTGGATTAGCGGCGCTCGAGGACCGCTACGGTTTCGGTGTGGTCGGTATGGGGGAACATGTCGACGGGCGTGATCTTGAGCAGGCGATAGCCTCCGTCGAGGAGCTGGTGCAGGTCGCGCTCTTGGGTCACAGGGTTGCAGCTGATATAGGTGATGCGGCGCGGCTTGAGTGCGCAGGCGGCTTCGAGGAACTCGGGGGTGGAGCCGGCGCGCGGCGGGTCGATGGAAAGGACATCGATCCGCTCGTTGTTGTCGGCGGCGTCCAGGATGTAATCGGTGGCGTCGTCGGCCATAAACCAAGCGCTGCGGGTAAGGCCGTTGAGCTCGGCATTGCGACGTGCGTCGGCAATGCCCGCCGGGTTGCGCTCCACGCCGAGCAGCATAATGCCGATGCCCTTGTCCTGGGCATCCTTCGCGGCGCACAGGCCGATGGTTCCGCTGCCGCAGTAAGCGTCCATAAGAATATCACCCTGCTGCAGGTCCATGCCGTCAATGGCAAGTCGATAGAGCAGCTCGGTTTGCTGCGGATTGGTCTGATAGAACGCGGTGGGGGAGATATCGAACTCGCAGCCGAGCAGCTGGTCGCGCATGCATTCGGCGCCATAGACGATACGAGTCTCCTCACCCAAGATGGCATTGCCGGGGCGACCGTTGATGTTCTGAGCGACGGTGACGATATGCGGATCGAGTGCGGCGACAGCCTCAAAGAACTCCTGCGCATGCGGCAGGTCGCGCTGAGCGGTCACGAGGGTGACCATAATCTGGTCGGTGCGCCAGCCGCAGCGAACGACAGCATAGCGAAGCAGCCCCAGATGCTTGTCTTCGTTAAAGGCAGGAATATGCAGACGTTCGGCCTCGCGAGCGATGCCGTTGAGAATCTGACGAGTGCCCGGCGCCTCGACAGGGCATTCAGGAACAGCAACGATCCTGTGCGTCCCACGTTCAAAAAAGCCGCAGCGGACAGCGCCCTCTTTGCCGGGAGCAAACGGAGTGGCAGCCTTATGACGAAAACCACGCGGCGCAGGATACTTGCCCGGGTCGCCCAGGGTAACACCCATACCGCGAATGGGATCAACGGCAACACCCTCGCGCTCACAGAGCTCAGCAAACAGCTCCTCCATAGCAGCCTGCTTGGCCGCCAACTGCTTCTTATAAGGACGATTGAGCGCCGTGCACCCACCGCAAGCTTTCATGATCGAACAGGGAGACTTGGGATCCACGGCCTTACGCGCAGGCTGAGCCGAATCCTTGCGCAAGCTTTTGGAGCGAACGTGAGGCGCCTTATCCCCGCCCTGACGAGAGCCAGAACGCTTGGTCTTAACCTTGCCCTTCGCCGACTTACCCTTCGCGTCCTGAGACGACTTGGATTTCTTAGAAGATTTTTTCTCCTCCGACCCCTCAGCCGCCTCGATCAAAGCACGACGAGCCCTACGCTCCGCACGAGATTCTGCCATGAATTAACCCCACTATTAAATAAAAGAAAAGTCCGAAGCAATTGTACCGTGCATTCAACGTGCCCGTTTGGAGAGGAGGCTATTTAAGGTTCCGAGCACGTTGTCTCCCGGCTGGGTGGCGCCCGGTGCGGAGTTTAATTTGCTGCTCTACAGTCCTGCTC
>USFK01000026.1 GCA_900553935.1 uncultured Collinsella sp. | reverse complement strand
TTACTTTTCCTGTCAATTCGGAATCACTATAATTTATAGACATCCGCCACGGTCGCCGCCACGGCCGCCGCGATCGTCACGGCCGCCGCGAGGACCACGGTCCTCGTCCAGGCCCATGGCGACAAGCGGAGCGATAACCTTATCGAGGGCGGCCATCAGCTCGGTGGCCTCCTCGTAAGAAAGCTCGGGCAGGAGCTTCTCCTTCTTATTGGCAAGCTCGACCAGGCCCTCGGCAGCATCCTCGGCAGCAAAGACGACGATCTTGCGCATATCGCCCTCGGCGTCGTCGATGCGGCCGACCAGATCGGCAGCCTCGGCCTCGGCCATCAGGCCATCGAGCTCACGAAGGCGCATGCCCAGCAGATCGGACATTTCTTTCTGCTCCATCTTGGGCTTGAGGTCAAGAAGCTTGATGGCGCGCTCGATGTTCGCCATGCGCTCGGCCTTGGCCTCCTCCTCCTTGGAAATAGCAAAGCGACGGCTACGCAGCAGGCGGGCGGCCTTCTGCATCTTGTCCATCAGCTCTTCGTCATCGTAATCAACGGTGGCCTCGACAACCTCGGCCTCCTCCTCGGCGGAAACCTCGTCAGCAGCCTCAACCTCGGCAGCTTCGGTCTCCACGGTCTCGACTGCCTCGACCTCGGCAGCCATGGTCTCGTTCTCGGTCTCGTTCATGATCTCTTCGTTCTCGGACATGAGACTCCTTCTTGGCCCTCTCGGGCATCATCGCCCCATTCGCGGGGCCCGTCGCGCACTCTTTGCGCTTTAAACATTCATGCCTCTCGGCAAAACGTCCATTAGTTTATGGTGTCGCCCGACAATCTAGCTGCAGAATCTATGTGCACACATTAATGCGACATGTCGCGGTATCATGACCTGAACCAAACGTGTCCACCTTAAGGAGCCCGCCATAATTAAGCCCATCATGAAATCCGAGTTCTTTTTGCGCCTGCCTTCCGAAGACGCGGGACCCGACGACGCCGTGATCGGGCAAGACCTCTTGGATACGCTCCACGAGCATGAGCACGAGTGCGTGGGCCTCGCCGCCAACATGATCGGCGTGCGCAAACGCATCATCTGCGTAAAAGATGGCAACAGGGCGCTGTTGATGTACAACCCTCAAATACTTGAGCAGGTCAATGCCTATCAGACGAGCGAAGGATGCCTCTCGCTGATCGGCGAGCATCCCTGTACCCGCTATCGCCGCATTAAGGTTGAGTATTTGGACGAAAACTTCGTCCACCGCATCAAAAACTTCTCGGGCTACACCGCCGAGATCATCCAGCACGAAATCGATCATTGCTGCGGAATCGTTATTTAGACAGCCAGGGTAACGATGCAGGTTGAGCACACGACAGCGAGCGAGCCGCATTTGCGTCAAGCGGTCCGCCGTTCGGTAGAACGGCGGAACCAATTAGCTCTGACGGTAATGATCGAAGAAGTCGGCGAGGTCCTCGAGCGACTCTTTGAGTACTTCCATGCGCGGCAGGTACACGATGCGGAAGTGATCGGGCTCGGCCCAGTTAAAGCCGCCGCCGCGCGTGATCAGAATCTTCTTCTCGTGTAGCAGGTCGAGGGCAAACTGCTCGTCATCGGTGATGTTGAACTTCTTCACATCCATCTTGGGGAAGATATAGAACGCCGCGCGCGGCTTGACCACCGAGATGCCGTCGATCTTGCTGAGCGCCTCATACACAAAGTTGCGCTGCTCGTAGACCCGACCGCCGGGACGGATGTAGTCGTTGACCGACTGATGGCCGCCGAGCGCCGTCTGGACGATCGACTGGGCCGGCACGTTGGAGCACAGGCGCATGTTAGAGAGCATGTTGATGCCCATAATGAAGTCGCTCATGCAGCGCTGGTTGCCCGAAAGCACCATCCAGCCAATACGATAGCCCGCGATCATATGCGACTTGGACAGGCCGCTAAACGTAATGCAGGGCAGGTCGGGGGCGAGCGAGGCAATGGAGACGTGCTCATAGCCGTCCATGCACAGGCGGTCGTAGATCTCGTCGGCAAAAATCATAAGCTGGTGCCTGCGCGCGATCTCAACAATGCCCTCGAGCACCTCGCGCGGATAGACAGAGCCCGTGGGGTTGTTGGGGTTGATGATGACGAGGGCCTTGGTCGCGCTCGTGATCTTGGACTCCATATCCTCCAGGTCGGGATACCAATCCGCCTGCTCATCGCACAGATAGTGCACGGGATGACCACCGGCAAGGGTTGCGCACGCCGTCCAGAGCGGATAGTCGGGGCTGGGGATCAGAATCTCGTCGCCGTTGTCGAGCAGCGCGTTCATCGAAAGCTGAATGAGTTCGGACACGCCGTTGCCCGTGTAGATGTGCTCCATCTGAACATTGGGCAGGCCCTTGATCTGCGAGTACTGCATGATCGCCTTGCGCGCGGAGAACAGGCCGCGCGAGTTGGAATAACCTTCGCAGTCGGGCAGCTGCTGGCGCATGTCCTTAATGACCTCATCGGGCGTGCGGAAACCAAAGGGGGCGGGGTTGCCAATGTTGAGCTTGAGAATACGCTCGCCCTCGTCCTCCATACGGGCGGCCTCGTCGACGACAGGACCGCGCACGTCATACAGGACGTTATCGAGCTTGGTGGATTTAGAAAAAGTGCGCATGGTGGTGCTCCTTGGAATTTGAGCTGAGGGATGGGGTTCGGGCCTGGAAACGTTGCGGGGCGATGATGCCTCGCTTTGATCGGCGTCACCGGCGAGTAACCAGGTAACATCGACCTCCAAAATGCGGGCGAGCAGCTCTGCCACATCGCGCCGCGGGATCGTCTTGCCGCTCACATATTGGCTCATCTGACTCTTGCCGAGTTCTCCGATGCACGAATCACGTCCGACTGTCGAACGTCGCGATCGGACATAGCCTGTCGCAGGCGATCGCTAAACGTCTCTTGGGCCACAGGAACCTCCTTGCTGGCAAAGTTCAATTTATAGAACACGAATTGAACCAAGGTTCAATTTAGGCAGCAGTATAGCGCGACACCTCATTCGAAAGTTCAATTTCATAAGAAAAGGTACCGAACTCCAAGATTTGCCCAAGGCGGACAAAGGCGTGTACGCGTTTAGAGGTATTCAAGGAATCGGGCGGCGGCAAGCGAAACATCAGTCGTGCGATATATCGCATTGATTTGCCGACGGGGATGCCCCTCGAGCGGACGCACGGCAACATCGAACTGACAGCGGCGCAAGATGAGCGCGGGAAGAATGCTCACGCCCAGGCCGTCCTCGACCATGGCCATAATCGCATAGTCATCCCAGGTCGACAGTTTTGAGCGCACTGTCAGTCCCGCCCGACGAAACAGCGGCGTAATCTCGTCATCGGTGCCGCGTTCCAGCAGAATAAACTGCTCGGTGGCCAAATCGGCAAGGGAAACGACCTCCGCGGTGGCAAGCGAGGAGTCCGCTGGCGCCACGGCCATCAGCTCGTCTTGCACCAACGGCCGCGATGCCATGCCGGCGCCGCGTGGCTCACGCGGGATAAAGCCCAGATCGCAGCGGCCCTCTGCCACCCATTGTTCGATCTCTGAGTAATCGCCCATCAGCAACTCATAATCGACGTCCGGGTGATCGACGCGAAAGCGCGCGATCACCGGCGGCAGTACGTGGGTCGCCACGCTCGAAAACGTACCGATGTAGATTTTGCCGCGCATGAGCCCACGCATCTCATCCACCCGTCGCTGCAAACGAACAAATTCCTCGCATAACGCCTCGACCGCTGGCATAACTTGCCGCCCATCGGCAGAAAGCACCACGCCCTCGCGGCTTCTATCGAGCACTTTAAAGCCCCAGTCGGCCTCAAGATCGGCCACCATACGGCTCACGCCCGACTGCGAATAGCTCAGGCGCTCGGCAGCACGCGTAAAGCTTCCGGCGCGCACCGTCTCCAGCAGCACCTGCATTTTTTGTATATTCGTTTCCAAGCCACCCCTCCACCTTTACATGAGTTTTTGTCATGTTATCCATGCATTATATTCGCTTTTATTCTAAAGCCACCTCACCCATAGTGAACATGCTCGGATATAGAGGGGATGTCAGCGCATGAACAACGGACTGATTACGTACTTAGCAGCATTGCTATTGTTTGGCTCCAACGGCGTCATCGCCGCTGCCATCGCGCTGCCGAGCTCCGATATCGTGCTGCTCCGCACGTTTTTGGGCGCACTCTCGCTTGTCGCCATCCTCACCATCACCCAACGCCATACGTTGCAGGCGCCATCTCGCCCCCGCGAAGCCGCAGCCCTCCTCCTCTCGGGAGCCGCGCTGGGCGCCAGCTGGATTTTTCTGTTCCGCGCCTACCAGACGATCGGCGTCGGCGTATCCTCGCTGCTGTACTACTGCGGCCCCATCATTGTCATGGCGCTCTCCCCGCTCATCTTTGGCGAAAAACTGACCGGCGGCAAAATCGCCGGCTTTATCGCCGTTGCTTGCGGTGCTTTTCTCATTGCAGCGCAAGGTCTAGGCGGCAATATGCCCATTGCAGGTATCGCTTGCGGCATCGCCTCGGCCTTCTGCTACGCGCTGATGGTCATCGCCAGCAAGGGTGCGCCACACATCGAGGGCCTCGAAAACTCCGCGCTCCAGGTCAGCGCCGCCTTTGTGACCGCGCTGACCCTCACACTCATCACGCAGGGCGCCCCCTCATTCCTGTCCGCCGATGTCGCCGCCAGTATTGATTGGCGCGCCGTCGCTATGCTCGGCGGCGTCAACACCGGTATCGGTTGCCTGCTCTACTTTAGCGCCGTCGCCAAGCTGCCCGTACAGACCGTCGCAGTCGTCGGCTACCTCGAGCCGCTTTCGGCGGTCGTGTTCTCGGCCGTCCTTTTGGGCGAAGCCATGACACCGGTCCGCCTGATGGGCGCCGCACTTATCATCGGCGGCGCGATCTTTTGCGAACTCGCCGACAGACGCGCAGGCGCCAAGGCCGGCATCGCCCAGACAGCACGCGCCTAAAAGCCCCCTCTTCATCCAGTCTCGAAGCCGGGGCGCGTCCGCGGTTATCACATTGCAGCACGCCATTCAGCGGATGCGCCCCTGCTTTGAAATACTGCCTGCGTACATGAGTAATCCCCAGATGGGGAATTATTGTCTAAAACAACCTGATGTGCCAAACTGCTCTTGTATGCATACAGGCGGCATAAAAGTTATCTGTCTTGGACAGATAACCGGATGTCTAAGGGAGTCCACGTGGCGCACACCAAACTGGAGGCAAACCTCCAAGGCCGGCATGGGCAGGGCGGGCACGGAGCCATTCCCCTCTCCGCTGGCATGCTGCTCGTAACGCTCGGCGTCGTCTATGGCGACATCGGCACGAGCCCTATGTACACCATGAAATCAATCGTCGCCAACAACGGCGGCATCGGCACCGTCAGCGAGGATATGATTCTGGGCGCGCTTTCGCTCGTCATCTGGACCATGACGCTCGTGACCACAGTCAAGTACGTGGTAATCGCCATGAAGGCCGACAACCACAACGAAGGCGGCATCTTCGCTCTGTTCAGTCTCGCGCGCAAGGTGGCGCCGTGGCTGATTCTCCCCGCCATGATCGGCGGCGCGGCGCTGCTCGCCGACGGCATCCTCACCCCCGCGGTCACGGTCACCACGGCCATTGAGGGCCTGCGTACCATCGAGTGGGGCCACGCGCTTTTGGGTGACGGGCAAACCAACGTCATCATTATTACCATCATCATTATCTGCGGCCTATTTGCCATGCAGCGTGCCGGTACCTCGTCGATCGGCAAGCTGTTCGGCCCGCTCATGACGCTGTGGTTCCTGTTCTTGGCTGGCGCCGGTCTGTTCAACATGCTCGGCAACCTGTCCATCTTGCGCGCGCTCAACCCCATCCGCGGCATCATGTTCCTGTTCTCGCCCATCAACCACTCGGGCATCATGGTGCTCGGCTTTGTCTTCCTGTCAACGACCGGTGCCGAGGCGCTCTACTCGGACATGGGCCATGTGGGCAAGGCCAACATCTATGCATCCTGGCCGTTCGTAAAGGCCGCACTTATCCTTAACTACCTGGGCCAGGGGGCATGGCTGCTCGCCAACAACTCCAATCCTCAGATGCTCGCGATGGATATCGTCAACCCGTTCTATATGATGCTTCCCGAGCCCCTGCGCCCCTTTGCCATCGTGCTTTCGGCCGTAGCGGCGATCATCGCCTCGCAGGCGCTCATCACCGGCTCGTTCTCGTTAGTTTCGGAAGCAACGCGCCTCAACCTTATGCCGCACCTGCGCATCCATTACCCCAGCGACACCAAGGGCCAGCTCTATATTCCGCTCGTCAACAACATCATGTGGGTCGGCTGCATCTTCATCGTGCTGCTGTTCCAGAACTCCGAACGCATGGAGAGCGCCTACGGCCTCGCCATTACCGTGACCATGCTCATGACCACGACGCTTTTGACGAGCTATATCGCCGGTATCCTCAAGCACAAGCTGGGCGCCTGCGTCTTCGCCCTGCTCTTTGGTGCCATTGAGCTATGCTTCTTCGCCTCGTGCCTTACCATGTTCTTTGACGGCGGTTACGTCATGATCTTCCTGGCCTCGCTGCTGTTTGGCCTTATGTATGTGTGGCGCCGCGGCACCGCCATCGAGCGCACGCAGACGATTCTGCTGCCCGTCTCCAAGTACATCGACCAGCTCAATCGCCTGCGCAATGACGAGACCTATCCCGTGCTCGCCGACAATCTGGTATTTCTCACCAACAGCCCCGGCCCGCTCACGCTCGACCGCGACGTGCTCTACTCCATCTTGGACAAGCATCCCAAGCGCGCCAAGGCATACTGGTTCATCAACGTGCACGTTACCGACGAGCCCTATACGCACGAATACTCCGTTGAGACCTTTGGCACGGACTTCCTGTTCCGCGTGCGCCTGAACCTGGGCTTTAAGGTCAATCAGCGCGTCAACGCCTATCTGCGCCAGATCGTTGGGGACCTGATGGCATCGGGTGAGTTGCCGCCGCAACATCACACCTACTCCATCTACGAGACGCGCGGCAACGTGGGCGACTTCCGTTTTTGCATGCTGCGCAAGATGCTTGCCCCCGAGACGGACATCAACCGCAACGACCATCGCGTCATGGCCATCAAGTACGCCGTCCGCCGCGCCTGCGGAAGCCCGGCACGTTGGTATGGTCTCGAGAACTCGGCCATCATCATCGAGTACGTGCCCCTCTTTGCCCGTATGCGTCCGGCAGTCAAACTCGTACGCACCCAGGTGCCACTCGAAGTTCAGATCGAGGAAGCCGAGGAAATGGATGTCGATATCTTCTCGGACGACCTGGTCAACGGCAACGAAGCCGGTAGGGACATGAACGTCGATCCCACCGAGTTGCTCGAGAGCCTCGCCGAGACGCCCGAGCAACAGCAACTCGACGGCCTCGAGAGCGCCCAACTCAACGACGCTAACTTCTAGCGACGTCGCACATCGATGACAGCGGCCCTGCACCTCACAGGAGATGCGGGGCCGCATTGCATTGCAGTAAAGCTATCGGCTACGAACGGCGCGGCTCGGGAACCACGAGTCTATCGGGGCTCGCACCCTCGACATCCATCAGGCTCACGTAGCGAATCGAAGGGTCCTCGTACGTCGCGTAGTAATAATTGCCCGTGCGCGCGCTAAAGCATCCGGTGTAGATGGTCTTCTCGAACTTGCCATCGCCCATCCTGGACGCCCCCTCGATCATCATCACGCCCTCGAGCGAGCGGAACATGCGAATCACGTTTTCGGACTCGCTGTCTTTTTGCGGGTAATTGGCGTTGAGGTACGCTGCCTTTACAAAACGGCTCGGCGAATAGCAGTCGCCGGGAATGCCGCGCATGCCGGCACCCGCGCCATAGGGCTTAAGCTCGGCGCCGCGCCACATCGCCGTCTGCGGAAAATCGTTCGTGGCGGTGATATAGGTGCGCAGGTTTTCCATGTGCCACGGGAAGGTCGGCTGGTTGGCAAGGGTGTCGACCGGATCGTCGTACACATGCAGGCCGTCGGCCATCATCTCGACCACAATGCTGCGCCGGTCGTCGCCGATAATCCAGTGGAGCAGCGACACGCCTAGGCCTTCGCCCGCCGATTTGGCCACGATCTCCACGTCACGCAGCGCCACCTCGACCTCATCGACCGTCGAGAACGTCGCGGCGACCCATAGGGGAAACTCGTAGGCCGCGATATTGGTCTTGCCCTCGACAGGGCCCTCGGCATACTCGGCATAGCCGGGAAAGTTGAGGCCCGCCACTGCCAGGCCCGCATCGTTGCCGCAGTCGAAAAACATGGGATAGTTCTTGTAATCGATGCACATGCCGATTACCGCGTGTGCCGCCGTCGCATCGTCGATAAACGAATACGGGATGTGGAACCCGCGGGGCATCACACGAACCTGCTCACCGTATCCAAAGCTCCAGTCGAGGTTGCGGCCCAGATACATGTTGCCAGAATTATCGGTAAATCGAATACTCGTGCACATAGCGCCTCCTAGCTTTACGTTCTTGCTAAGTTCATTGTCACCAAACAAAAAGGCGCTAAACACAAAAGCCCGGACATGACAACAATGTCACGCCCGGGACAAAAACGACGAAGTGCGGTGCCGTAGTCACCCTAGACAAGTTTACCTTGGCAGTGGTCGATCATATGCTGGATCATTTGTGCCTCAAAGCCCGCGTAGTCGCGGCGGCACTCCTTCATCTTGCCGTCGACGATCTGGTCAAAGGCAACCTTGCACTTGATGTAGCGCGTGGACTTGGTGACCTCCTCGTGCGTCAGGCAGCTCTCCTCCATCTTGCTGGCGCCCAGGCCAAACACCAGACGGGGGTTGTAGAGCACGTGGGGCTCGCCGGCGTCGTCCAGGTAGACGCAAACCTTCTTGGTAACGCCAATCTGGTTAGCGGCAAGGCAGCCGGCATCGTCGAGCGACTTGATGGTATCGATCAGGTCCTGAGCAACCGCCTCGTCCTCGACGGTCGCAACCTCGCAACGCTGGGACAAGATAGCCTCGTCGCGGCAGAGCTCTTTAATCATACGTTCCTCCATAGGGGTCGTTGTAACCGCTTAAGTATACGGTACCTACACATTTTCATGCGAATAATACCGTCCGTCTGCTACAAAGCGCCGAACTTCAACACGCGAGGAACATCAACCTTTCAAAGGCGATATAGTAGGTGAGTTCGTGTCAATCGGCCTAAACTCGGGGCCGAACAAGGAAAGGGTATGCATGGACGAACTATTTCACGTCAGTGAGCGCAAGTCCACAATCGGGACCGAACTTCGCGCTGGACTGACAACATTCCTGGCGATGGCCTACATCATCGCCGTCAACCCCGCGGTGCTCTCGGGCGCTGGCATCGATGCGGGAGCGCTCGCCTGCGCCACCTGCCTGGGCGCCGGCATCATGACCATCTGCATGGGCATCTTCGCAAACCGCCCGCTCGCCTGCGCGTCGGGCCTGGGCATCAACGCCATGATCGCGGGCATCGCCACCACCATGTGCGGCGGCGACTGGCACGTGGCCATGAGCGTTATCTTCCTCGAAGGTATCGTCATCTTGCTGCTCGTCCTTTGCGGCCTGCGCGAGGCCATCATGGATGCCATCCCCGTGGTCCTGCGCCACGCCATCTCGGTGGGTCTGGGCCTGTTTATCGCCATGATCGGCCTGTGCGACGCCGGCATCATCACCGCTGGCGCCGGTACGCTCGTCGGCTTGGGCGACATCACCTCCCCCACCTTTATCGTCGGCATCATCTCCATCGTCGTGACGGTTGCCCTGGCTTCCCGCAACGTGCCGGGCTCGCTGCTCATCGGTATCATCGTCGCCGTTATCGCCGGTATCCCGCTGGGCGTCACCCATGCGCCCGAGGGCCTCATCGCACCGCTCGACTTCTCGACCTTTGGCGCCCCGTTTGCCAGCACCGCTGATGGCAACATGGCCATCGTGAAGGTTCTGACCGACCCGATGCTGCTCGTCGTTGCCTTCTCGCTGCTCATGAGTGACTTCTTCGACACCATGGGCACCGCGATGGCCGTCGCCAAGCAGGGCGAGTTCTTGACCGAGGACGGCAATGTCGAGGACATCCGTCCCATCCTGGTCGTCGACTCCGTGGCCGCTGCTGCCGGTGGCTTTATGGGCGTCTCCTCCATCACCACCTTCGTCGAGTCCACCTCTGGCGCTGCCGACGGTGGCCGCACGGGCCTCACCTCCGTCACCACCGGCGTGCTGTTCATTCTCGCCGCGTTCTTCTCCCCCATCGTCACCATCGTTTCCAGCGCCGCCACCTGCGGTGCTCTTGTCTACGTCGGCTACCTCATGATGAGCGAGGCCTCCGAGATCGACTGGTCCGACGTGTCGCAGGGTTTCCCGGCGTTCATGATTGTCGCCGGCGTGCCCTTCACCTACTCCATCTCTGCCGGCATTGGCCTGGGCTTTATCGCCTACGTAATCGTCGCGCTCTTTAAGGGCGAGGCCTCCAAGATCAAGCCGCTCATGTGGATCGCAGCCCTCGCCTTCCTCGTCTACTTCTTCGTAGCGTAGCGGCAAAGCTGCCAAAGCAGAACACCAAAGCGCGGAGTCGCATCGAGCGGCTCCGCGCTTTGCTTTTAAAGCCAGGCAGCGCGCGGGCGCGCGATGTATTGCTTCCCAAGTTTTGGACATTTTGCCCTCCAAACGGCACTACCGCCGGCAACATCCAGCAGATACGCTGAATCTAGTCGTATAGGCCCTATGAGGATGGGAGTAACCATGGCCGCCTTGTTCACGACCCCCAAGCGCAATGACAAAACCTCTGGAGCCCATTTTGTCGAGCCCGACGTGCGCCGTCACACGCTGCTCGCACACGGCAGCTGGCGCCGCGTGACGCGCCGTATCGTCGTAGGCGCCGTATGCGCGCTCACGGTGAGCTCGCTGCTCATGCCGAGCGTTTCGCTCGCGGCGGAGTGGATCAACGTCGGCGGTACCCAGTACAATGCCGGCACCGCGGCGGGCGACGCCGCCGGTACCTGGAACTGGGACGGCGCCGACGACATGAAGCTCATCAACTATAACGGCGGTGAGATCAAGGCTGCAGGCAAGCTCAACATTGTCTATGAGGGCAAGAACACCGTGAAAACCGAGCCTGATTACACCGGAGCCGCCATCAAGACGCAGGACGGCACTAGCCAGAAAGCAGAGTTGAACATAACGAGCTCGAATAGCACGGATGAGCTCAATGTGACAGCCGAGGCCGATGCAATTAAATCAACAGGCGACCTCTCCATTTCTGGCCCAGGCACTGTGAACACCACAAGCACTGCTTCCGACGGAATTGAGGCAAAGGGCGATCTCTCTATCACGGGCTCGGGCACCGTGAATGCAACGGGCGGTACCGAAGGCATCCAATCCAAGGGCAAGACCACCATCGATTCCTCTGGCACAGTGATCGCTAAAGGAGGCGAAGGTTACGGCGTCGCCGCGGGCAGTGACCTGATCATCAAAGGCGGTGGCAAGGTAGAAGCAAGCTCGATAGAAGAAGCGGCGATTTGGGCTGACGGCAACATCGACATCTCGGGCGGCAGCCAGGTCAAGGCGAACTCCAAGGGAGATCTTGCCGTCGACGCTGAGGGCAGCCTCGCGGTCACGAACGCCTCCCTTGACGCAAGCGGTGTTAAATATGGCGTCTATGCTTACAAGGGCGCCATACTCGATCACGCGGCCGTAACGGTCCGTACAAGCGCGGGCGGCGGCCAGGCCATCGCCCTCATCACTGACGGGGACGACATCGTCATCAAGAATGGTTCCATCGTGGACGCGTTCGCGGAAGGCGAATTCTCGGTTGCAATCTCTACCAGAAACCACCAGCTCAACGACGCGGGCGGACACATCTACATCAGCGACTCCGTTGTTAAGGCTATAGCCCGCTATGTCGAGTCCGGTAGCGACGGCCCTGACCACTACAGCAACGACCAAAGCAGCGTGGTCATCCCTGAGCCTAGGGGTCTGAACATCGGTATCTTCGCCCAGACCAGCGAGGGCATCACGCCCGCGACTATTTCGATCGTCCGCAGCAAGGTCACTGCCGAAGGAGACACGGCGGCGATCTTCGCCCTTGCCATGAGCGCGGACGGCAAGGCAATCGGCACCATCGAAATCGAAGGCTCCACCATCCTGACGCCTGAAGGCGGCAAGGTCATTGACTATCGCAACAAAGAAGAGCTCAGCAACGGCGACATCTACGAAGCGGGTCAAACCATCGGCACGGGCGACGCCACGATCCACTCTCCCTATGACGCCGCTGTCGCCAAGAGCACGGTCATCGCGCCTCCCGAGGAGATCAAACCCGAGGAGAAGCCAGGCGAGACCAAGCCCGAGGGCTCCAAGTCCGAGGGCACGAAGACGACCAAGACCGTTGCAGTTGCAGCCACGGGAGCCAAGATCGCCGGCAAACTCGCAGCAACCGGCGACGCCTCGAGTGCAGCCATCGTGGCAGCCGCCCTTGCGGGAACAGCCGCCATCGCCGCGGGCGCCCTGGCGAGTCGCAAACGCTCGTAAACACTTTTTCGCACAGGACGGGTGGATCGCGGCCCTTACCTTCCTCGTCTACTTCTTCGTAGCGTAAGGGCAAGGCTGCAAAAGCTGAACAATAAAGCGCGGAGTCGCCATGCGGCCCCGCGCTTTTCTTTTAGCGCCGGTCCCTGCGCCGGCGTGCGGCCTGTTTCTCCCCCATTTTGGCCATTT
>USFK01000025.1 GCA_900553935.1 uncultured Collinsella sp. | reverse complement strand
TTTCTCGGTCAGGGTCTCGTTGGTCGCGTCAAAATACACTTCGCCGTCAACGCGGGCGCCGTAGAGCCAAAACGGCACGTAGACACCTTGGACCTCGTCGATGTGGTTGCCGGTGACAAAGCTCTTGGGCAGCAAGATCTTGCCCTTGTAGTGTTCCTTGAGTGCGGCTGTGACGTCGTCGCGTCCGAGTTTAAACGGAATTACCAGGTCGGGTGAGAAGTCGCCCGAAAGCTGACCGGGCGCTACGGCGGAGTTGCCGCAGTACGGGCAGGTGGTGACGGCGACGGTGCCGTCGGACACCAGCTCGGCGCCGCACGACGAGCAGATGTAGCCGGCGTTTTGAGCCAGCTCCTGCACGGCATCATCGACAGCAGGCTTGGGGGCCGCTGCCGCGGCATCGGCTTTGGCATCTGCCTTGTCCTGGTGCTCGCGGTAGAGGGCCTCGACTTCTTCGACTTCAAAGCGCGAATCGCAGTAGTCGCAGACGAGCTTTTGCTCGGCACTGGCAAAGTGAAGGGGGCCGCCGCATGCGGGGCACTGATAGTTGACGCTCTCGAAGGCCATGATCGGTCCTTTCCGTGCCGGAGGCTATGCGCCGATGGCGCCGCCGCAGTATTCGCAGCGCCCGCTGGCATCGGGAATGGTGGTGGCTCCGCAGAAGGGGCAGGTCACTGCGGTCTTGGGGGCCTTGGCGGCCACGACGCTGTCGCGTGTCTCCTGTCGCAGCTGCACTAGCGCGTCGCGGACCTCGGTTGCCTGGCGCTTGGCCTCGCGGTATTCGATGGAACCGCGCTGATCGATGGTGGAGTCGTTCACGCGCAGGTTGATCTCGGTAAAGTACGGCGTGTTGACGTGGATGGTCAGATTAAAGTCGTAATCCAGGTCGTAGCGCGGCGGGTTGTAGCTCTCGCGCTCGCCGTCCTCGGTCTCGCGATAGATTTCGGTGCGATGCTCGTCGATATCCATATCGCAGCCGAGTACCTGCGAGAACTCGATGATGTCGGGATTGGCGTCGCGCCAGCGGCTCTGCGAGGTAATGATCAGCAGGCCCGCGTCCTCGTCGAGCATGATGTTGGTGCGCCCGGCAGAAAGCGTGCGCGTGGGGTTGAACGACGCCAGACGCTCGGCATTGGCCTCGCGGTAGGCGAGCTGCTCGCGGATATCGTCCGCGGTGCTGGAGCGATAGCCGTGAAAGTAGGGGGAGAGCTTGCCGACGCACTCTTTCTTCTCGAACATCTTGTCAAAGAAGCCCATGGCTGCCTCCCATCAACTGGTAGCGTGTGTCACCTTTGATGATGGGGGAGTGCGCAGCCTTTCACGATACCCAGACGGCTCAAGGAGTCTCCACAACTGGGACACATGGCCCATTTTTCCTACTCATTGGGGACGTACTTAAATGAGTGGTAAACGACTAGTCATGGGGTTGGCACTTGGGGACGTTCCTTTTGTGCCGGCACCTGGGGACACTCCTTGCCTGGGGGCTACCTCTAAACGGGAGGCGGCGTCGGCCGCGCAGGGAATCGACCGTTCACCGATTAATGCCGACCGTTCGCCAGGCGCGGCCACAATTCCGTTATTAAAGCGATTCAATGACGCTTAAATAACAGTCAGAGCTCAGCTTGAGTGCGACTCCCTTCGAGGCATGATCGGGCGGCTCGTCGATTTGCGCCCGCGCATGCACGCCATGCGCCGCCGTAGAACGCCGTTGCCGAAGGGAAGAACTGTGAAGGTCGTCAAGCGAATCAACAACAACGCAGTTATGTGCACCGACTCAAAGGGTCGAAGCGTCGTTGCGTTTGGCAAGGGCATCGCCTTCGCTATCGACAAGGAGACGGGTGACCTGCCGCTCGCCGCTATCGAGCGCACCTTCTACAACGTGGACGAACATTACCTGGCGCTTCTCGAAGAGCTATCGCCCCGCGTGCTCGCGGTCTCTGCCGAAATCATTCAGGCCGCCGACCTGGAGCTCCCCTACGAACTTAGTCACAACGCCGTGCTCGCCCTTGCAGACCACATTACTTTTGCCCTGCAGCGCGCCAAGCGCGGCATTACCGTGCAGATGCCGCTCGCCTATGACGTGGCGCAGATGTATCCCATCGAGTACAAGGTGGGCGTTTTTGCCCTCAGGCGTATCTTCGATGGCCTCAATGTGGAGCTTGCAGAGAGCGAGGGCGTGGGGATCGCCATGTGCCTGCTCAACGCGCGTCTGGCGCCCGAGAAGGAGGCCGAAACCGACGCCGAGGCCCGCGACGATGAACGTCTCATTGGCGCCATCATCGCAAGGATCGAGAAGACCTACGGAATCGAGGTCGACCGTCACGGCTTTGAGTTTGCACGCTTCGCTACCCATATCCACTATTTGTTTGGGCGCATTCGTACCGGTGAGCCCATGAACACCGACGGCGCGGAGCTTTACGGAACCGTGCGCGGCGAGATGGGCCGTTCGGCTGAGGTTCTCGACTACGCCTGCGTGCTTATCGAGGAACATTTTGGATGCCAGATCAGCGACTCCGAGAAGCTATACGTGCTCATGCACATTCATCGTATCTCGCACCCCCGGGTGTAGATATACCGCAGCAGCGTCGGTTATCGCTGCAGGTAAACCGGCCTGAGGCCGCCGCGAAGCTCCCCATACCCCTTACAAATCGCGGCAGCCGGGCGACGGGTTGTTGAGGGCGCCGTAGAGGTGCCGGCGGGCGGGTCCCGCGAGAAAAGGAGGTCATTATGGCCGACAACAAGAAGATTGCCGAGGACGTGCTTGCAGCCGTCGGCGGCAAGGAGAACGTCTCGGGCGTGACGCACTGCATGACGCGTCTGCGCTTCACGCTCAAGGACAACGGTATTCCCGATACCAACAAGGTCAAAAAGATCAAGGGTGTCATCGGTGCCCAGGAGTCGGGCGGTCAGTACCAGGTCATCATCGGCCAGAACGTGCCCAAGGTCTATGACGAGGTGTGTGCAATGGGCGGCTTTGCCAAGAGCGCCGCAATCGACGAGAACCTCGATGCACCTAAGCAAAAGCTCACGCCCAAGGTGATCGGCAACAACATCCTCAACTACCTGTCCGGCTCCATGGTGGCGTTGATCCCCATCTTGATGGCCGGTGGCCTGTTCAAGTGTATCGGCACGCTCATCGGTCCGCAGGTCTTTAACCTGGTGCCCGAGACCGATCCCACCTACCTGCTGTTCTACACCTACCTGTTTGACGCGGCCATGTACCTGCTGCCGGTCTATCTGGGCTACAGCGCGGCCAAGAAGATCGGTGCGAGTCCGGTGCTCGGCATGTTCTGCGGCGGTATCCTCATCTGCCCCGACATCGTGGCGCTTGCCCAGAGCGGCGAGACCTCGCTCACGGTCTATGGCATCAGCGCTCCGCTGCAGAACTACCAGCAGACGGTTCTGCCGATCCTGCTTTCCTGCGCCGCGCTCTACTGGGTCGAGAAGTTTTTTAAGAAGATTGTGCCGGACGTTCTGTCTACCGTCTTTACGCCGTTCTTTACGATGGTCGTTATGGTGCCCATCGAGCTTATCGTGCTTGGTCCTATCGGCAACGAGCTCGGTAACCTGCTCTCCGCCGTCCTCTTTGGTATGGCGGGCACCGGTATCGGCTTCTACATCGCCATGGCAATCGTCGGCGGTCTGTGGCAGCTGTTTGTTCTGACTGGTATGCACATCGCCGTGATCATGCCGGCGCTCGCTACCTTTATGGCGCTGGGCGAGGACAAGTTCATCTTTGTTGCGTCCAACTTTGCCATGATTGCCGTGTGGGGTGCCGTGTTTGGTGCCGCGCTGCGCATCCGCAACAAGGAGGAGAAGGCCCTGACCTTTGGTTATGTCATCTCGGCTATCCTCGGTGGCGTGACCGAGCCCGCGTTGTTTGGCTGCATCATGCGCTTTAAGCGTATGATTCCCTGCATGGTTATCGGCGGCGCCATCTCTGGTCTGCTCGCCGGCATTCTGGGCGTGACGCTGGGCATGCCGGGCGCCAACTCCAACTTCCTGGTGTTCCTGGGCTACCTCACCCCGGGTATGGGCAACCTCATCAACTTTGGCATCTGCTTTGCCGTGGCCTTTATCGTCTCCGCCGTGCTCGCCTTCTTCTTTGGCATCACCGAGGCCGACCAGGCCGAGCTTGACGAGGAGTAACGCTTCCTACAGGTATTTTCTCCTCTGGGGGACAGTTCAGCGCAAGGGACACCGCCGGGATATTCCGACGGCGCCCCTTTTTTGGCACTTGGACGTTCTTGTCTGACTAGTCATTTAAGTACGTCCCCAATGAGTACCCGTAGAGTGAGAGTGGATAATCTCCCGTTTTTGGCCTGTGTGCAGGCTCAAAGTGGGAGATTATCCACTCTCGTCATTTGGGTGTCCAAAAATCCTCGCTCGTTTGGTACCTGGGGACGCTCTTTGTTGAATATTGGCGCTGTCCTTGCTACGCCACAGTCACGGCGACCTGGGCGTAGCGGGTGCAGGGGCGCTCGGCGTGCGTCAGCACGGTGAGGGTGAGCACAAAGCGGTCGTCGGGTCGTGCGTCGGCGGGCACGATGAAAGCGGTGTCTACCGTGCATTCTTGCCACATCGACAGATCCTGGACGCCTGCATAGCTCGACGGGTCCACGGCGATATCCCAATGTGCGTCGAAGCCGCGGTCGTCGGGGTCGACGATGGTCGCCGCAAGGTCGATGCGCTCGCCGGCTGCGGCGCTGCGGTCGGCCGTGACCTCGACAACATGTGCCGGATGCGAGCAGATGGCCGGATCATGGGCGCACCATTGCGCGCGGGCGGCAAAGTCTTCCTGATAAGCGCGCAGGTAGGGATTGGGATTGTCGTCTGCGGGCGTGCTGATAGCGGCAAAACCGGCGGGTGCGTTTGCATCAGGATGCCCATCAAGAAACATGCGGCCGAGCAGTGTGTCGAAGCCGCGGTCGTCGATACCGCGCAGGCCAAACGGCAGCAGCGGAATATAGGTCATGCTGTCACCTTCGGCCATAAAGTCGCCGCGCTCAAACTGCATCGCGGGCATGCCTTCCAGACCCCAATCCAGACGGGCATGCTTGCCAAACTGAAAGCGCTCGGGCTCGTTTTCGTAGACCTTGCCATCGCCATAGAGCATATAGCGCGCCATGAGGGGGCCGTTGCCCTGCGTGAGGTTCTGTGCAGGCCAAGGAGCCTTAAACAGCGGCAGCGTATCGGGCTGAGCCGTCTTGGCGTCGACATAGCCGCCATACATATAGGGCACACGCCAAAAGACGAGCTCGGGAAAGAGCTCGCGCCCATGGTCGAGCCACGAGTTGTCCTGTCCCACGCCATCGGCAACGCCCATCACGCGCACCTTCTGATAGACCCGCTGCTGTACGGCGGGCCACTCGGGTGTGTCGTGATAACGCTCGGCAATACTCATGAGGGCACGAACGATAGTATTCATACCACCCCAGCTGAGCAGCCACAGCGTGCGGGGGTCGTCGTCCATGATGGCATCGGCGATGACGCGCGAACCGGGCGTCTCCTCAGTCACATCACCCTCAAAAGCAACATTTCCCACAAACGTACGCTCAATCATCTGTGCGGGCGTGGGGAAGGACGGCTCGCCGGCGGCAACGGCATTGGCCTGCAGCTGCGGCCAAGCCTGGGCGTATTCGTTGCTCCAAAGACTTTCGATCCAATGCTCGGGAAAAGGCCGATACTCGCGAAGCTCGCCGGCCAGCGGATCGGGCTCATGAGGCACAACATCCCAGGTATAGGAGCGCACACCCTTGGTCCGCCAATGCGAATTCACCTCGCCGAGCGTATGAACTCCATCCCCAAGAAAGTGATACTGCGAAGCCGTATACACCACAGCCTGCACATCAAGCAAATTAAGATACAGAGCCAAATGAACAAGTGAGTTCATATCATCGACTTCCATATCGGTAGTAACAATCACCCGAGTCAAATTTTGAGACATAAGCAAAGCTCCAACCAAAATAATTTCAGCCAGTTACGCGCAAGGCAAGACGGGACCCACGCCCCCATCGCCACCGACCCGTCGGCCCGCCGGAAGCGCCCGGCCAGGGTCACAGCAACGTCAACGCAGCGGGGACCGGGGTTTAGTCTTGCAAACATTCCGCAGGGGGCATGGGCAGGCGCAGCGCGAAGCGCAAAGCGCCAGCCCATGCATGCCCGAGGACGTTTGCAAGACTAAACCCCGGTCCCCGCGATGGGAGGGCTTAGCGGTCGACCCCGGCCGACCACTCCCAGCAGCCCACCGGCTCGCCGTCGATGAGTACGTTGCCCCCGTCGAAGTCTTGATAACACAGGTCGTTGAATTGGTGAATCCACACGCCATGGTTGAACGTCTTCTTGGCCGAGCCGTCGGCCTCGCGATACACGCCGGTCAGGTCCTCGACATGGCTAAAGTAGGTGAGGTGCACGTTGGCGCCCGCCCCGCGCAAGCGCGCGAACAACGGCAGCACCGTCTGCTGCGGACACACGAGTTCGTCGCCCTTGGAGTGCGTAAACCACAGCGGCGTCTTGGCAAGCGCGACCACGTCCTCGTCCGTGGCGTTGTACCACGGCGCGCAGCAGGGAAGGCCTGCGGCGAAGAAATCGGGGTAGTCGGCGCACAGGCGCAGGGTCATAAAGCCGCCGTTGGAAAGACCGGCGACCACGATGCGGTCGGTATCGATGCGGT
The DNA here is from genome assembly GCA_900553935.1 of uncultured Collinsella sp. GTDB lineage: Bacteria > Actinomycetota > Coriobacteriia > Coriobacteriales > Coriobacteriaceae > Collinsella. The sequence goes on along the minus strand of USFK01000025.1, from coordinate 6,308 downwards.
CGGCATGCTCGGCGACAAACTCGTCGATGAGCGCCTTGAGCACGGGGGAGTAGATGCTCTGGTTGGAGCGGCCAAGCTGCTCGACGCCGTTGTCCATCCAAAACGTGGGCGACTGCGGCACAAGAACCCAGGCAAAGCCGCCAAAGTAGCGCTGGATTTGTTTTTGCGAGAGCGCTGTCACGCGGTTGCCGGTGTAGGCACGCGTGGCGCCTTCGCCCTGCGTGGCGCCCTTGCCCTCGCCGGCGCCGTGCAGGTACACGATCAGCGGCGCCTTTTCGACGGCGGGCGTGTCCTTGGGAGCAAACGGGTTGAAGAGCGCGGAGTCAGCGGGCTCAAAGCTCGGCTCAAAATAGCCGTACTCGAGCGCGATGCCGTCGACGGGCGTCTGCTGCACGGCGTTATGCCAGCCCTTGAGCGCGGGACAGATGTCGCCGCGGCTGCGATCGAAGACGAGGCCCGCGGTGGGGTCGTCGCCGTCTTCGCCCGGGAGCGCCACAAGCTGCGTCACGCGCAGGCGGTTCTCTATATAGCGCGAACCCAGCACGCCACCCTCGATCTCTTTGGTGAGACGCACCTCGGGCGTCTCGAGCGCTACGTGTGTGCCCTTGGGCAGGCGCTGACCGTTCTCATCACAGGGGTAGGCGGCGAGCACCGGCACGTAGCCTACGGAGGGCGCTGCGTGATCGGCCCCGTGCTCCTTGCGCATCAGAACCTCGCCGGCGCGCTCGTGGCGGGCACAGTAGATATTGAACGTGTGCTCGTTCACGTCGTTGGCGCGCACAACACACGGCAGGTCGAGCACCACTTTGTTGATCCAGGGGCCAAAATCGCCCAGCGTGGTGACGGTTGCGTAGGTACACGATTTGAGTTCCATGAGCTACTCCTTTGTGCCGCAAGTACTAAACAAGGGCGGCAATACAGACTAAACATGTTTAGTTTAATGCAGAACTGTAGAATGAGCAGATGAACTCGGTAAACGGTAAAACTGAACACGCAATGAACTACTAAACAGACGTTTACTATTAACTAGCAGGACTTTTGTTGATGAGCTAGCTCGTTACAAAGGTGTTTATCAAAATAAAAGCCCACGTAAATAGCCATATATCAATATCTGGTCAAATAGACATCTTCTACCGTCTAAATACGCTTACCCCCCATTTCCTACCGTTCACCGGACTTCAGACGGCAAAATTGCCACAAATCAGGCACTCCGTGTAAACTAAAGTCCGTAAACGTTCAGTAAACAAATTGTTTACTGCAACGTTAAAGCCCGGGCCGCCGTAAGGGGTTATAGCGGTAAGGGTCCATGCAAGTCGCGGCGTTAGGTACGCCGCATAATTATTGAGGAGGGGTCCCATGGCAGACAACAAGCAGATTGCCACCGAGGTCCTCGAGCTCGTTGGTGGCGCCGAGAACGTCAAGATCGCCACCAACTGCATGACGCGTCTGCGCCTTACGCTCAAGGACAACAACAAGGCCGAGGTCGAGAAGATTAAGAAGATCAAGGGCGTTTTGGGTTGCCAGTTCTCCGGCAGCCAGCTCCAGGTCATCATCGGCCAGAATGTGCCCAAGGTTCTTGAAGAGTTTGTCGCCATCTCCGGTGTTACACGCGGTGCCGCCGTCGACGAGAACCTCGACGACGCTCCCAAGGAGAAGCTTACGCTCAAGGGCATCGGCAACGCGACTCTCGACTACCTCTCCGGCACGATGGTCCAGCTTATCCCGCTGGTTATGGCTGCTGGTCTGTTCCGTACCTTTGCTGTCGTCCTCGGTCCGCAGGTATTCGGTCTTCTGTCTGAAACCGATCCCACGTACACGTTCTTTAATACCACGTTGTACGAGGCCGGCTTTTACTTCCTGCCAATCTACCTGGGATATGCAGCCGCAAAGAAGCTCGGCACCAACCCGATGCTCGGCCTGCTCTGCGGTGGCATCCTTGTTGCCCCGAGCATTGTCTCGGCCGCTGCCGAGGGCTCGATGATGAGCGTTTACGGTATCCAGATCGCTGCTGCTAACTATTCGCAGACGGTTCTGCCCATCATGCTCACCGTGCCTGTGCTCTATGTGGTTGAAAAGTTCATGAAGAAGCATGTGCCCGACGTTCTGTCCACGCTCTTCACCCCCTTCTTCACCATGATCGTCGTCGTCCCCATCATGTTCCTGTGCCTCGCTCCTATCGGCGACCTGCTCGGCCAGGGCGTCGCTGCCGTCCTCTTCGGCCTGCAGAACTTCGGCGGTGTGTTTACCATCCTCGCCATGGTGATCCTTGGTGCCTTCTGGCAGCTGTTCGTCGTTGCCGGCATGCACATGCCGGTCCTCATGATCGCCATGGTCCACATCATGCAGGTTGGTTACGACCCCTTCCTGTTCGTTGCTACTAACTGTGCCATGACCGCCGTTTGGGGCTGTGCCATCGGTGCCTTCCTCCGCATCCGCAATAAGGAGGAGAAGGGCCTGTGCGCCGGCTACGTCGTCTCCGCACTCCTCGGTGGCGTTACCGAGCCTGCGCTCTTCGGTACCGTGCTTCGTTTCCGTCGCACCATGATCGGCATGATTATCGGTGGTGCCGCTGGCGCCCTCGTCTCCGCGCTGCTCCACGTTACTCTCTACATTGGTGCCATGGCCACGAACTTCCTGGTATTCCTTTGCTACCTCCAGGGTGGTCTCGAGAACACCATCTGTGCCGTTGTCGGTATGGCTGTCGCGTGCATCGTGTCCGCCGTCGTGGTTTACTTCACCGGCTTCTCCAAGGAGGAGCTCGCCGAGATGGAGGCCTAGTCGCCCCAGCCTCGGTCTAAATAAGACCCCCTACACGACAGGGCCCCGCTTGGTATAAGCCCGGCGGGGCCTTCCTGTAGACTTTTTAGGAGAGACGTAAGGGCCCTGTGCTTCGCGTGCGTTCAATTTGAGCTGAGCAACTGCAGCCGCAGACCCTACTGTGATAATGCGGCAGGCGACTTCTTTACCTCCCTCCTAGCAAGTCTCCCCAAGAGAAAGGTGCCATATGAGCTTGGGAAAACTGACCGTCAATACCCGTGAGGACGGGTTCCTCTGCGACGGCAAGCCGTTCTTTTGGTTTGCCGATACGTGCTGGAGCGCATTTACGAGCATCGCCGAGGACGACTGGGACTACTACCTGACCCGCCGTGCCGAGCAGGGCATGAACGTGCTGCAGATCAACACGCTGCCGCAGTGGGATCGCTGCTGCCCCGACTTGGGCATTTGGCCCTATGCCAGCGAGGACGGCGTGCACTTTGATTGGTCCCGTCCCAACCAGGCATATTGGGACCGCGCCGCCGCCATGTGCCGTGCTGCCGTCGAGCACGGCATCCGTCCGGCGCTCGTGCTTATGTGGTGCAACTACGTGCCCGGTACCTGGGGTGCCAAGATCGCCGAGCGTTGCGGCGCCGAGGTTATGCCGCGTGAGGAGGTCCGTGCCCACGTTGCCCGCGTCGTCGAGAACCTGGGCGAGTTCGACCCCGTCTACGTAGTGACGGGCGATACCGACTTTGCCGGCGACGAGGCGATCGTCTATTACGAGGACGCGCTCGACGAGGTCGTCAAGCGCGCGCCCGAGGCACTGCGCACCATGCATATCAACCGCGGCAATCGTACCATTCCGGCGCAGTATCTGGGCCGTCTGGACTTTTACATGTTCCAGCCCGGCCACAACTACGAGGGCCAGCCCGAGGCATGGCGTCTGCCGCAGGACTTTATCGCCAACTATCCCAAAAAGCCGATGGTCAACTCCGAGCCTTGCTACGAGCAGATGGGTGCGTCGCGCAACGTCTACTGGCGTTTTACCGCGCAGGATTGCCGCGCGAGCGTATGGTCGTCGATTCTTGCCGGCGCCAGTGCCGGCGTGACCTATGGCGCGCACGGCGTTTGGAACTGGCAGACATCGCGCAGCCAGGGTTCGGTCCTGGGCGAGGGCTTTGACATGCCCTTCCGCTGGCAAGAGTGCCTGCAGTTTGCGGGTGTGTGGGACTTTGGCGCGATCGAGCATGTGCTTGCCAGCCTAGGCGCTACTGCCGGTGACGATGCGCTTGCCGTGGTTCCGGCGCAGGAGCTGCTCGATGACGCGCGTGAGGCCATCCGTGTGGCGCGCGTTGGCGATCGCGTCGTCACGTACCTGCCGCGCACCACGGCGCTCAAGTTTAAGCTCGACGGCGCGCGTGGCTGGACGGCGACGGTCCTCGACATGGAGGACAAGCGCATCGCAAAACTGCCCGTCCGTGACAACGGTGACGGCACCGTGCGCGTGGCGCAGCATCCCTTTGAGCACGACGCTCTGGTGATCCTGACACCCGAGCGCTAACGGCTCTTCTCCAGCATTTACTACTCCTACTCATTGGGGACAGACTTAAATGAGTGCCCAATGACTATCCGCAGAATGAGAGTGGATAATCTTCCGTTTTTGGCCTTCATACAGGCTCAAAGTGGGAGATTATCCACTCTCGTCATTTGATTGGCACTTGCACTCATTGGGGACGTACTTAAATGAGTGACAGTTGGGGACGCTCCTTGCCGGGCTGGAAGTCGCGCGTGCATCTTCTGGGTCATGCGGCTCAAAACCGGTGTATGCCGTGGGCTGTTGGGGTCAAATTGGCGGCATTTCGAGGATGGGTTCGATATTGGGACTGGTTCTCTAATAGAATAGATTTGCAGGCAATTAAACGACTGCGGGGGGGGGTATTCATGAAAGGTATGGGAGACACGGCCGCGTACTTTCGTCGGGGCATTCGGGAGATTATATGCCTGGCGCTGTTCTATTTTACGTTTTCGGCTGGCGAGTACCTCTTCGACGTGCGTGTGGCCGAGTTTGTGCCGCCGAGTGAGGTCGTTGTCTACGAGAGCCTCATCATCGGTGCGAGCGTGATCGGCTTTTTTGTGCGTCCTATTCTGTACTATCGCCGCCCCCGTGTGATCGATACGACGAGCGACATCACGGGCGTGCTGCTGGTAGCGGCATTGCTGCTGATGATTATGGCGGTACAGTTTGGGGTGCTCATTGCCGGCGGTTTGATGGCATGCTGCACGCTGGGCTACTGCGGATCGACCGCCCACGCCAACTTTGCGCGGCGCTTTGCGCGGACGCCGTATTTGGCGCGCGCGGCGGCACTTTCGTATGGCCTGGGTGTTCTGGTGCAGGTACTCAACCATATGGTGATGCCCGCGGGGATTCCGCAACAGTTTGTTCTTGTTGCCTGTGCGGTTGTGCAGGTAGCGCTGCTCCACGACGCTCGTCGTGCCAAGCTGCGCGGTGAATCTGAGCCTGGGCTCGAGTCCGATATCGCCGAGCTTTCGGTGGATGCGTCGGAGTTTGGCGCCAAGTGGCAAGACGATTCTGAATCAACGGCGGCTTTTCGGCGCGCCGTGGTGCGTCTGACGGTCGCAATCGCCTGCCTTACCGGTGTGTTTGCCGCCCTCAATGCAGGGCTCACGACCTCGCAAGCCGCAGGGTCCGTTGACTTGGGCGATTGGTCGCGCTTGCTGATGGGCGTGAGCGCTCTGCTCGCCGGCGCCCTATTTGACCTGCACGATCGTTCGTATATGAACATCACCATGACTTGCACTGCCATGTTGTCCGCGCTTTCGTTCTTTGTCTTGCTCGTCGACGGCAATGGCGGCAATGCGCTTGCGGCCATTGCGATTTTCTATCTGGGTTCGGGCTTCTTCGTGGTGTTTTTCACGACGAAATTTGCTGCCATTTCGGTTTATGCGCACTGGTCGTATCTGTGGCCGTGCATGGGCCGTGTCATCAACAACGTTTGCGCGATGTTCGTGACGGCGCCGGCGGTGGCGATCGTTTCGAGCCAGAACGTGCTGCTGGCGGTGGGTGCCGGGCTCGTGCTGTTTGTGGGTATTGCGATTTCACTGCTGGGACAGTTTGGGCATAGGACCGATGACATTGCGGCGCTGAACGAGCTGGCGTTTGCTGCCGACGACCTTGATGATGGCTCCGTGTCTACCCAAAGCGAGCCCGCTCCCGCGGAGGCATCGGAGCTCACGCTCGATGAGCGCCTCGATGCCTTCGCCGCTGCCTTTGAGCTTACGCAGCGCGAGCGCGATATTCTGGAGGCCTTGGTCGCATCGCACGAGAGTGTTCAAGACATCGCCGCAACGCTCTTCCTTTCGCGCTCCACGCTCTACCGTCATATCGCCTCGATCAACAAAAAGACCGGCGCCTCCTCACGTGTGGCCCTCATCAACTTTTTCTGGTCCTGGACACCCAAGAACTAGCTCATTTGGGACGGGGCTTTTTTAGCTGTTTTGGGCCGCCGCGGCCAGCGGGGGCGGGTCGCGGC
>USFK01000024.1 GCA_900553935.1 uncultured Collinsella sp. | reverse complement strand
GCGGCGGCAAAGACATCGGCCACGGTGGCGGCGCCGTCGAGTTTGTGGGCGTTCGCGCCAAAGGTGTTGGCGGTGATCACGTCGCATCCGGCCTCGACGTATTGGCGCTGGATGTCGGTGATGACTCGGGGCTCCTCAAAGTTGAGCAGCTCGGGCAGGGCGCCGGCCTTCATGCCGGCTGCCTGCAGCATGGTGCCCATACCGCCGTCGAACAGAAGATGCCCTGTGCCCTCGACGGCGGCGCGCAGGCGATCGTCCTTAATGCGCAGGTCATCGATCGTGCGCGTCTTGTACACAGCGCCGTTGCAGCGCGCAGTATTGACAGGTGCCGCCAGCGCAGTACCGTCAGAATCATGAGTGATAAGCGGAGTAGACATCGATGGCTCCTAATGGCTGGAATAGCAGGTGGTGTGGGCGGCGTGGAAGCGGCAGTGCTCACGCATGCGGCAGATATTGCAGGTGGGGCGGCTCTGGGCGTCGTGGACCTCGCCGTCAAACAGACCGATCACCGCGGTCACGCTCTTGGTGGGCATGAGCAGGCTGGTGGGGGTAACGGTAAGCCCGATGAGCCGTGTGGCGTTGAGCGCATCCACGATCGAGCGCTGGGCCGAGAGCGGGCAGTCGCCGTAGCCGGGGCTAAAGCGCCAGTTGCCGGCGAGTCCGTGTGCGGCGGCCGCAGTCTTGACCTGTCGGTCCATTTGCTCAACAGCTGCCTCCACATAGGCAGAGCACGCGGCGTCGAGCACGGCTCCCTCGAGGGGCTGCTGGGCTCCTGTGATGCGCAGGCGACGCTCGGCGCCCATGCCGAGGGTGCATGCCATGAGCGCGGCAAAGCGGGCGTCTTTGAGATGTCGATAGATATCGCGACCCCGCAGCTCAACGTTCGTGCCAACCAAGCGGATGCAGGGCTCGCCCTGCTCGTCGACGCCCGTGGCATCGACGGCAAACACGCGTCGCACGCCACGGGGCTCAATGTCCAGTTCTAGGCGCTCGACCACAAGCTCAATTCGTCGAGACAGCTCGGGCTCAATCTGTTGGCCGCCGTAACCCAGATACCGCAGCATCTCGGCACGGTCGACACGGGGATGGTGCGCAGCATCGACACGGTAAAGCGCCGGCGACGCAAGGTCGGCCGGCACTTCGACAGCGGTTGTATCGATGTGCGGTTTTTCCATTACCCCAGGCGCTCCATAATGGTCGCGGCGATCGCAGGACGGTTCATAGTGTACAGGTGCAGACCGGCGGCACCGTGCTCCTTGAGGTCGCAAAGCTGACGGGCGGCATAATCTACACCGGCTGCCTGCAGGCTCTCGGGGTCGTTCTCGTACTTGGCGAGAATCTTGATGACGGGGGAGGGCAGCGACGCACCGCACATAAAGACCATGCGGCTGATCTGCGACTTGCCCATAAACGGCATGATGCCCGCGGTAATGGGCACGGTGATGCCCGCCTTGTCGGCAAGCTCGCGGAAGCGGTAGAAGCACTCGTTGTCAAAGAAGAGCTGCGTCACAAAGAAGCTCGCGCCGGCGTCCTGTTTTTGCTTGAGGTATTCGACCGAAGCGTTGAGGTCCTCACAGGCAATGTGGCCCTCGGGGTAGGCCGCGGCGCCCACACAAAAGCCGGCGTCGACAAGCTCGGGGATGAGGTCACGGGCGTAGGCGTAGTCCGAGGCGGGCTTGTCATCCTCGGTCGCGCCAGTGGGCAGATCACCGCGCAGGGCCAGGATGTTTTCTACGCCGGCGGAGCGGTATTCGTCGATCTTGGCGGCGATATCGGCGTGCGAGCGGCCCACGCAGGTAAGGTGCGCCACCGAGGGCGTATTGAATTCGCTCGTAATCATATGCGCGATGGGGGCGGTGGTGGCGCCGTTGCCCGAGCCGCCGGCAGAGCAGGTGACCGAGACAAAGCTCGGCGAAAGCTTGCACAGATTGCCTGCCACCTCGCGAGCCGTGTTGAGGGTAAGCTCGCCCTTGGGCGGGAACATCTCAAACGAAACGGGTGCGGTGCCCTGGGATGCTGCCTGCTTAAAAACCTCGTCGACGCGCATATCGTGCTCCTTTAGATACGTAATAGTGTGATGTGTTGTAAGGATTCTACAGCACCACTGTGTCACGGTGGAGTTTCACTCGCTATTCGGGGATACCAATCAAAGATGCCTTGCTATCGACATTCCCTATAGCAGAGCGGTCAATCTAGGATGGGGCTATAAAGACTGGTATCTGATGCGAAATACCAGTTAATAGAGCCCCATCCCAAATTGACTACCCTTAAACCATGGGGAGAGGTCTGCAATTTATACAGTTGATTGGCTGTTGAGGGCGGCAACGCCGCCGCGATGCGGTAACCTCATTGATTGGTTTCGTGACAGCAACATAACGGTAATGTTGCGGAAACACGACGAGCCTAATCTATGACTCGTTCGTTAGTAATCAACACCGCTTCTCACGCGGTGCCGATACGAAGGGAGTTCCGTATGGCCGAACTTACTGACCGCTTCGGGACCATGGTGTTCTCTGAGGAAGTCATGAAGGACTACCTCCCCAAGGACATTTGGAAGCGCCTTGCTGCAACCCTCGAGGACGGTGAGCCGCTCGACCTGGATGTGGCCAACGCCGTTGCCCATGCCATGAAGGTCTGGGCCATCTCCAAGGGCGCGACACACTACGCGCACTGGTTCCAGCCGCTTTCGGGCATTACTTCCGAGAAGCACGACAGCTTCCTCGAGCCCAACCACGACGGCACCGCCATTACCAAGTTTACGGGCAAGAACCTCATCCAGGGCGAGCCCGATGCTTCCAGCTTCCCCAACGGCGGCCTGCGCGCCACCTTCGAGGCCCGTGGCTACACCGCTTGGGATCCCACCAGCCCCGCCTTTATCAAGGACGATGTCCTGTGCATCCCCACGGCTTTCTGCTCCTACACGGGCGAGGCCCTGGACAAGAAGACCCCGCTGCTGCGTTCCATGACTGCGCTCTCGCGTGAGTCCAAGCGCGTTTTGGCGCTGTTTGGCAAGACCCCCAAGAAGGTCGTTCCTTCCGTGGGCGATGAGCAGGAGTACTTCCTGATCAAGAAGGACGCTTACCGCAAGCGCAGGGACCTGGTCATCACCGGTCGCACCCTCTTTGGCGCTGCCCCCTGCAAGGGCCAGGAGCTCGAGGAGCACTACTTTGGCGCTATCCGCCCCACCGTCTCGGCCTATATGAAGGACCTGGACGATGAACTGTGGGCGCTTGGCATTCCTGCCAAGACCAAGCACAACGAGGTCGCTCCCTGCCAGCATGAGCTCGCCCCTGTCTACGGCGAGGTCAACGAGGCCATCGACCAGAATCTGGTCATGATGGAGAAGATGAAGCTCATCGCCTCCCGCCACGACTTGGTCTGCCTGCTGCACGAGAAGCCCTTCGAGGGCATCAACGGTTCGGGCAAGCACAACAACTGGTCGCTTGGCACCGAGTCCGAGAACCTGCTCGACCCGGGCGACACCCCGCTCGACAACCTGCAGTTCATCGTCTTCCTCACCGCGGTGATCGAGGCCGTCGATAACTATCAGGAACTCCTGCGTGCCTCCGTTGCCTCGGCCGGCAACGATCATCGTCTGGGCGCCAACGAGGCTCCTCCGGCGATTATGTCCATCTTCCTGGGCGACCAGCTTACCGAGGTCGTCGAGAAGATCATCGATGGCAAGGCTTCCGTCCACGCCACGCGCGGCGTGCTCGATCTGGGCGCTGATACCCTGCCCAAGCTGATGCAGGACAACACCGACCGCAACCGCACCTCCCCGTTCGCCTTCACCGGCAACAAGTTTGAGTTCCGTGCCTGCGGCTCCGAGCAGAATGTCTCTGACTCTAACCTGGTGCTCGACGCTGCCGTAGCCAAGTCGCTCAAGTCCTTCGCCGACGCACTCGAGGGTACGCCCGAGGACAAGTTCCAGGATGCCGCGCTCGAGTACTGCAAGAAGGTCCTGACCGATCATCAGCGCATCCTGTTCTCCGGCGACGGTTACTCTGACGAGTGGCCCGTCGAGGCCGAGAAGCGCGGCCTCGCCAACAACAAGACCACGGCCGACGCTCTGCCCGCCTTTGTTTCCGATAAGGCTATCGCGCTCTTTGAGGAGACGGGCGTTCTGACCCGCGCCGAGGCCCAGTGCCGTTACGACTGCAAGCTCGAGAAGTACAACAAGCTCATGAACATTGAGGCTACCACGATGGTTCGCGAGGCGCGCCGTACCTATCGCCCGGTCATTACCGCCTATGCCACCAAGGTCGCTAAGGGCCTTGAGACTATTCGTGCCGCCGGTGCTGAGGCCGCTATGCAGTGCGAGCAGAACACGCTCAACAAGCTCTGCAACGGCATCACCACCATCAACGACTCCATCAAGGCGCTCGACGCCGTGCATCAGAAGGCCGAGGCTCTCGATGGCCAGGAGCAGGCCAACGTGTATGCACACGAGGTCGTTCCCGCTATGGATACGCTGCGTGCCGCCGTGGACGCCATGGAGGAGATCGTGGCTGCCGACTACTGGCCGGTTCCGACCTACGACGACATCCTGTTCTACGTGTAGAGCGTAACCGACATATCGTCATGGTATTGAGCCGGGGTCCGCATCGCGCGGGCCCCGGCTTTTTGTTTGCGAGGGACGCTTTGGAGTCCGTTTTGCAACTGATTCGCCCACGCAATAAGGGGTCGTGGGCAAAAAATGTCAAATATGAGTACTGTCACAAGCCCTGTAGCATTATTTTTTGCAAGAAATGCAGTATTACGCAACGTATGTCCAAGTACATAGCTGATAAACGCCTGCAATTCCTCCGCCGTAGGACGCCTGGCGTCCAAATTGCCTTCTGATGGCATGAAATCGCTGTTACTAAATTGGTAACAGTACTCATATTTGCCATTTTTTGCCCACGGGCCCTTGGACGACAGTGTGATTTATGCTGTCGGGTTCGAATCCCGGCATATCGGTAGCAAAAAGCCCGCCACCGCGAGGGCAACGGGCTTCTCAATTTAAATGGTGCCCCCAGCGGGATTCGAACCCGCGATATCCACCTTGAAAGGGTGGCGTCCTTGGCCGCTAGACGATGGGGACAGCGGGAAAGAGTATAGCAGACTTTTTTGCCGGCGCGTATATCGTTGGCAAACTGGAAAACCACCACACAGGAGCCGACTCTCTATCCCGATTTTCAAATATCTCAATCTGTAACATCTGAGCGGGTAAATCGGCTCTAGCTGTTACAGATCGAGACAAACGACGGGCGTCGGGACGAACGTCTCAATCTGTAACAGTACAACGACTTTTAACGGTCTAGATGTTACAGATTGAGACAAACCGCTGGGACGGGTCAAAACCACTACAAAGGTGCCTGTCTCCTTCGTCGTGGTGGGGTGCTAGGGGAGGAGCTTCATGGCGGCATCGTGAGCGGCGTGCTCGTAGGTGTCGTCGAGGGGCTTGAGCGGCAGCAGGGCTGTGGCTTGCGCATCGCCGCGGCGCTCGAGGGCGTGGGCAATGAGCCAGTCGGCGAGCTCGGGGTTCTTGGGCAGTGCCGGTCCGTGCAGGTACGTGCCGATGACGCCTTTGTAGATCAGTCCCTCAAAGCCATCGTCGCCGTTGTTGCCGGTGCCCGCGACGACGGACGTTCCGAGCGGCGTGGCCTCTGTATCGAGCAGGGTGCGTCCGCCATGGTTCTCGAATCCCACAAAGGGCTCGGGTGCCAGGTCGGTCTTGACGGCGACGTTGCCGATCAGACGGTCGGAGCCGCGCACAGTCTCGGCGGCAATGACGCCCAGACCCTCAATGCGATCGTCGCCCATGTAGTACGAACGACCGAGCAGCTGGTAGCTACCGCAGATGGCAAGCAGCGTACCGCCGTCCTCAACATAGGCCGCGACCTTGTCTTTTTGAGCGAGTAGTTCATGTGCAACCGCCAGCTGGTCGCGATCGGAGCCACCGCCCATCATGACGATATCGGCATCGTGCAGATCGAGCGTCTCGCCCATGCGGACCTCGTCCACGCGCACGGGAATGCCGCGCCAGGCGCAGCGGCGCTCGAGGACGATGACGTTGCCGCCGTCGCCGTAGAGGTTGAGGGCATCGGGGTACAGATAGACGATGCGCAGCGGGCGCGAAAGCTCGACCGGCGCAATATCGGTGGGGACAGCGCTACCATCGGCGCGCGTTACAGCGTGGGAGGCGACCGAACTTGCATCGGTGCCTTTGAGCCCGTCGAGCTCCTTGACCAGCGGCGGAAAGGCCGTGTAGTTGGCGACGGCATAGAAAGTGTCGCCGGCGGCCTCGTCTGCCACGGCACCAATCGCCTGCTCGACATTCGAGATAATCGTGGCATCGATGCCGGCGTACTTGAGGCGCACCTGCATGTCGTGCGCGCGCGTGCCGCCGGCAAAGGCGACAAGTCCCGTTGTGTCGGCGATGCGCTCAAAGTCGACGTCGTAGATCCACGATACATCGTGGCCGTCGGCATCGTTGTCGTTGAGGAAGAAAGCGCAGAGCCTGCCGCCTGCCGTTTTAATGGACTGAATCTGACGATCGAAGCCCACGGGATTTTTGGCCAGGTTTGCCTCGACGGTACGGCCGGCGATCTCCCAGCGGCCCATGCGTCCGCCGGCGGGGACGTAGGCATCGAGCGTGGGCTGCAGATGTGCCGCGTCCACGCCCAGCTCGCGCGCCGCAAAGAAGGCGGCGGCAACGTTATAGACCATGTACAGGCCGTTGTAGCGCGTGGCGATGTGCGTGGCGGGTGCGTCGGTATCGGGTCCAAAGTCCAGGTCGAAGCCGTAGCCGTCGCAGCCGAGTTCCACGTCCGTTACGCGACGGACCAGTGCGGGACGACCCCAGCCGCACGAAGGGCAATGATAGGCTCCGAGCTGGCCGTACTGCACATAGTCGTACTCCAACGGTGCGTTGCACTGTGAGCAAAAACGCGAGTCGCTAATGCGGTCGGACTCGGTGTTGGTGGCGCCGTCGATGCCAAAGGCGATGCTTGCATTGGGAACGCGCGCGGCGATCGCGGCACACAGCGGGTCGTCTGCGTTGTAAATGAGCGTCGTTGCCGGAGAGAGCTCCAGCGCGTGGGCGATGACGTCCTGGGTGTGGTCGATCTCGCCGTAGCGGTCCAGCTGGTCACGGAACAGGTTGAGCAGCACAAAGTAGGTCGGCTTGAGCTTGGGCAGCACACGTACGGTGTAGAGCTCGTCGCACTCAAAGACGCCCACGCGCTTGCCGCTGTTGGTGTGCTTAAGGCCGCTGCGGGCCTCGAGTAGAGCACCTACCACACCAGGCTCCATGTTGTTGCCGGCGCGGTTGCATACCACGGTAGCACCGCTGGCGGCAACGGCGTCGGCGATGAGGTTGGAGGTGGTGGTCTTGCCGTTGGTGCCGGTGATCACTACGCTGCGGTCGACCAGGCCCGCGAGGTCGCTCAGCAACTCGGGGTCGATCTTCATGGCGATGCGGCCGGGGAGTACGCCGCCCTGGCGTTTGAGGACAGAGCGCAGTCCCCAGCGGGCAATATCGCTCGAGGTGCAGGCAAGAGATGAGCGGAGGTTCATGAAGCCGTTCCTAACATTGATGACATGGTCGGGGTGATCGCGTCGCTAAAAGCCGTAGCGGCGCGCAAATTCTTGGGCAAGCTGCGATACATCTTCGCAGGCGTTGGCCCAGGGGGCAAAGTCGGGGGTGTCCGAGATAATGCCGTCGGCTTCCCAAACCGCCTGGTGCGAGAGGTCCCAGGGGTCGTGCGGCTCGGGTCGGCAGGGAAGATACGGCGTCTGGTACATGGGGTTCAGCAAGAAGAACGCGCCGCCCTCGCAACGGTTAGCGAACTCACGCAGCGCGCGCGCCGCCGGGCGCATCTTGTTTGTTTTGAACAGCAAGATCGTGCGGGCGAGCAGGTACCAGGGGGAGTTCTCGAGTGCATCGGCTCCCACCTGTTCCTCGAGCTGGTGAGCCAGGGCAAAAAAGCCGTCCTGGTCTTCCAAACGGGCGAGGGCAAGCAGCACGGTGCCGGCGGCCCGGGTGGGATAGCCTTCTGCTTTAAGGACGCGGCGAGCGTAGTTGGCAGCAGCACGGTAGCGGGCGCTCGCCATGCACAGCTGCGAGATGGCCTCGAGCGTGTGGAGCCACCCGATAAGCGCCGGCTCGCTCACGGTAAGGTTTGCTGCGGTGACACCGTCGGCCAAAACATTATTGGCCCAATAGTGCGGGGCCTCCATATCAAACCCGGGCACGCTCTGTTGCAGGTAATCGGCCGTGGTCGCTTCGAGCTTCATCAGGTCGCCCAGGCAGGCGTCAACGGGCGTGTCGGCCAGGATGATGGCGAGCAGCTGGGCGTCGACGGCAAGCGCATCGATACGGACGATCTTGAGCAGCTCATCGCGCATATCGTCGAACAGGCGGTTGCGCGTCTGCTCAAACTCCTCGTCGCTGCCCATGTCCTCGATGCGATGGAGCTCGTCGAGCAGGTGGCGGTGAACACCGGCATAGGACAGCAGCGCCTGGGCATGCTCGGACTGCGCATACTTTTGGGGATTCGCGCTAATGTCGTTATGGACAAGCTCGCGTGCTGCATCGGTGAGCTCGGGGTGCGACGCCAGATAGGTGCGCTCCAAGTAGGCGGGGATGTAGACGCTTGGATCCATTAGAGGTCCCCTCCCTTAAATGGAAGCCCCTGCTCGGCTGCGCGTAGGATGCGCTCGTCGATCTGGGAACGCACGATGTCGTTGGTGGCGACCCAGGCGGCAAAGCTGGCGTTGTCGGGAGCGCCCAGGCCCTCCTGCAGCACTGGCGTCGCCTCGGACAGGGCAAGGACGAGCTCATCGGTGGAGCCCGGACCGACGTTGACGCGGGCATAGACGCCATCGGGAAACTCGGTTTGGAAGTAGAGTGCTTCGGCCGCGTGCGGGCATGAGCGTACCAGGATGCGCAGGTAGTGTTCGGCGTCCTCGTAATCCAGCTCGCGCCAGGCGGCGCTCATCAGCGCGATGAGCGTCCACGGGTCCAGGTCGCGCTCTGCGTCCTTGGGACGGCGGCGCAGCGGCGTGTTGGCAAGATAGGGCACGGAGTGGGCAGAACGAAAACGCTTGAGCTCCTCGGCAGGGTATTCGAGCTTTGCCATGGCAAGCATCGCAGTATGGCGGACGCCGGCGGGGTCGTTGGGCGCAAAGTCTAGGCTGCGATTCGCGGCATCCAGCGACATGCGGTAGCGGCCGCTAATGAGCGCGCGCGATGCCAAGGCGGCAAGCCAGCGCAGGTAGGGACGGCGGGTCAGGTCGCCTGCGGCCTCACGCTCGTAGGAGTCCTGAGCCGAGGCAATCTTGAGCGCCAAATCGTGCTCCACCTCGTCGCACTTGGACACCAGATACTGCACGTATTCCTCGTTGGATTCGGCGGTGAGCGCCGTCAGCATGCGCTGGGCATCCCAGTTGGCCGGATCGAGCGCGGCTGCCTCGCGGAGCATGTTCTCGGCTGCGGTCTCTTCTTGCTCTGCCTGGGTATCGTCAGGGATAAAGGGAATGCGGTAGTCGACAGCCTCGACCACCTTGGCAATGAGATGCCCGGCGCGGTCGCGGTCGTGCACGATGAGCGGCGCGGGGTTGCGGGTGAATTGTTCCATCAGACGCTCGACGGCGGGGCCGTCGGTGAGTGGAATATTGTCGCGGCGCAAGGCCTCAAGAACGAGGCGATGGCAATCCTCTTGAATGGGATCGAATGCCATGGGGCCTCCTTTGCTGCGGTTAGGGTTCAAATGTCTCTATATAAGGTTCTAGTTTACCCGCATGTGGCACACCGGGGGTGCCGCACTTGGACATGCACCTTTGCACCACGAAGACGGATGTCGCACAAATGTCGGCACCTTGGACGACCGAGTGGTATCACGGTGCCGCAAACGGTCGATTTTTGGCGGCGAACGGGGCGCATTTTGGAGGGGCACAGTCCTGCCCGGGATATGTGGTCAACCTTGATAAAACGTTTGCCCAGCTTGGGAGTATGAATGTCCCACAAGGGTCTTCAGGGATAGAAAAAACGTTTCATCATTGTCGGCTTTAGGTGAATAACTGACCAACCAGAACGGTAGAATAGTGTTTGTCTGAGCGTTGAGACGTTTAGACATCGCGCATTGTCATCGCCGGCAACGCGCAAAACGGTCCTAACGGAGCCAATCGGGTGCTCCGTTATATACGCAAGTCTAAGAGGGGCTTGTTTAGGAGGCACAGTATGGGACGTTTTACCAATCCTCGCGATCTGTACTTTGGTGAGGGCGCTCGCCACGAGGTGAAGAACCTCAAGGGCAAGAAGGCCATCATCGTTTCTGGCGGCAGCTCTATGCGCCGCGGCGGGTTCTTGCAGGACGTCGAGGCCGACCTTAAGGAAGGCGGTTTCGAGGTCAAGCTGTTCGAGGGCGTCGAGTCCGATCCGTCCATCGAGACGGTCATGAAGGGCGCCGAGGCCATGCGCGAGTTCGAGCCCGACTGGATTATCGCCATCGGCGGCGGCTCGCCCATCGATGCCGCTAAGGCCATGTGGGTCTTCTACGAGTATCCCGAGGAGTCCTTCGATAACATCATCCAGCCGTTCAGCTTCCCCGAGCTGCGTCAGAAGGCTCACTTCTGCGCCATTTCCTCCACCTCCGGTACCGCTACCGAGGTCACTGCCTTCTCCGTCATCACCGACTACGCCAAGGGCATCAAGTACCCGCTGGCCGACTTCAACATCACCCCTGATGTCGCCATCGTCGACCCCGAGCTCACCTACACCATGCCCGCCAAGCTGTGCGCTCACACCGGCATGGATGCTCTGACCCACTGCATGGAGGCCTACGTTTCTACCTTCGCCTCTATGTTCACCGACGCCAACGCTCTGCACGGCATCCGCGAGATCGTCGAGTGGCTCCCGAAGTCCTATGAGGGCGACAAGGAGGCCCGTCAGCACATGCACGAGGCCCAGTGCATCGCCGGCATCGCCTTCTCCTCGGGCCTGCTCGGCATCGTGCACTCCATGGCTCACAAGACCGGTGCAGCCTTTGAGAACGGCCACATCATCCACGGTGCTGCTAACGCCATGTACCTGGGCAAGGTCATCCAGTGGAACTCCAAGGACCCGCGTGCCGCCGAGCGTTACGCCTACGTCGCCAAGGAGGTCCTGCACCTTCCCGGTGAGACCAACGAGGAGCTCATCGCTGCGCTCGTCCAGAAGATTCGCGATCTCAACGACCAGCTCAACATTCCGCAGTCCATCAAGGATTACGCGAATGGTGGCGTGAAGGTCGACGCCGAGAACCCGCAGATGGTTTCCGAGGAGGAGTTCCTCGCCAAGCTGCCCGAGATCGCTGCGAACGCCGAGACCGATGCCTGCACGCCCGAGAACCCGCGTGAGACCAAGGCTGCCGACTTCGAGAAGATCCTCAAGGCCTGCTACTACGACACCGACATCGATTTCTAATCGATTCTTGTTATCGTAACGAGGGGCTCCGCACGCATCTGTACGGAGCCCCTTTCTTTTTAATTATTAGAGAGTGGGATAAAAATGGCTGCAATCTTCAATAGCCCCAGCAAGTACATCCAGGGCCCGGACGAGCTGGCCAAGCTCGGCTCCTATGTCGAGCCGCTCGGCGCTAAGGCCCTCGTCATCGTGACGCCTTCGGGCAAGAAGCGCGTCGGTGCCAAGATCGAGGGCGGCTTTGCCGAGGCTAAGGCCGAGCTGCTGTTTGAGGACTTTAACGGCGAGTGCTCCAAGGGCGAGGTCGATCGCCTGGTTGCGCTCGCTCGCGACAACGATTGCGACATCATCGTTGGCGTCGGTGGCGGCAAGATCCTCGATACCGCGAAGGCCGTTGCCTACTACCTGGAGTCCCCGGTTATCATTTGCCCCACCATCGCCTCGACCGATGCACCGTGCTCGGCACTTTCGGTGCTCTACACCGACGACGGCCAGTTCGATAAATATCTCTTCCTTAAGGCAAACCCCAACATTGTCCTGATGGATACGACGGTTATCGCGGCGAGCCCGGTGCGCCTGACGGTTTCCGGTATGGGCGATGCGCTCGCAACCTATTTCGAGGCCCAGGCAACGCACGATGCCGACGGCGGCACCTGCGCCGGCGGCAAGGGCGGAATGGCCGGCCTGGCGCTCGCCAAGCTCTGCTACGAGACGCTTATGGCCGATGGCGTCAAGGCCAAGGTCGCGCTGGAGAAGGGTGCGCTCACGCCTGCCGTCGAGCATATCATCGAGGCCAATACGCTGCTTTCGGGTATTGGCTTTGAGAGCTCGGGCCTTGCTGCTGCTCATGCCATCCACAATGGCCTGACGATGCTGCCCGAGTGCCACGGCATGTATCACGGCGAGAAGGTCGCCTTTGGCACCATCGTCCAGCTGGTACTCGAGGATGCTCCGACTGAGAAACTCGAGGAAGTCTTGGGCTTCTGCATTGAGCTGGGCCTGCCGGTCACGATGAAGGAACTTGGCGTTGCCGAGCTTACGCGCGAGCAGGCCATGATTGTTGCCGAGGCCGCCTGCGCGCCCGATGACACCATGTGCAACATGCCGTTTGAGGTGACGCCCGAGATGGTCGCAAACGCCATCCTGGGTGCCGACGCGCTGGGTCACTACTATCTCATGGATGAGTAAATCAAGCTAAGGAAGGGGCAAAGCCGGAAGATGGCTTTGCCCCTTTTTGCTATGGTGCAAACTAACCTGACCCCATCGCACCAAGTTGGCGCAAGGGGGTCAGGTTACTTTGCACCAATCGTTGTTTGATGAAGGGCGGATTCTTGTATGGCGCTTCCTATGGTTTACGGTGGTCCCGGTCGGTATGTTCAGGGGCCGGGCGAACTTTCGCGTCAGGGCAGGTATTTGTCATGGTTGGGCTGCGCTGCCTATGTCTTGTTTGACCAGGGCACCGAGGATCGGCTGTGCAGGCAGATCGTCGATGGATTTCTGGATGAAGATCTAAGCGAGCCGTTCTTTAAGATTTACAACGGTCCGTGTACG
>USFK01000023.1 GCA_900553935.1 uncultured Collinsella sp. | reverse complement strand
GATATGCACGTAAAGATGTAGAAAAGACAAAGAAAATAGCCAAGAAATTTGTCCGTTATCAGGAAGGTGCGGAACTTTACAGCATTGGGCTTACAAAATTCCAGAAGCTGGCAAAAGAGGCGAAAGCAGTGTACAAGGTTGATAAAGTTGCTCTTGTAAATTGTGAGATCTTTGAAAAATATCTGGAGACATTTCGGATTGCGTAGAAAACAGAAGAAACTTGCGGAAGGACGAAAAACAGGGATTGACTTTTTGTCATACGAAAATTATAATGTGGATGTGGAGGAATAAGAACAGATATGGCGAGAACAGGAAGACCAAAATCGGAAAATGTAAAAAAGAAAGTATTGAGTATCCGGGTGGAAGATTCTATGTATAAGCGTATCTGTGATTATGCCGGAAAACACAAAATGACTGTGACAGAAGTTGTCTTGCAGGGACTGGAGAAAGTTTTGAACAGACCTGAATAATATGGAGTCCTTCCTTTATTTGAAGGAGGATTTATATGGCACAGACAAGAAAAGATCTGCGGGGCAGAGTCCTGCGGAAAGGTGAATCACAGAGACGTTCCGATGAGAGGTATGTATATACTTATACGGACCCACTTGGAAGACGTAAATATGTTTATGCACAAGACCTTGTAACGCTTCGGGAAAAAGAAGCACAACTCATGAAAGATCAGATGGACGGTCTGGATATCTATGTTGCCGGAAAGGCTACTGTAAATTTTGTATTTGACCGTTACATGAGTCTCAAAAACAATCTGAAACCGACGACCAAGAGCAATTATCTGTATATGTATGACCGCTTTGTGCGAGATACATTTGGAAAGCGGAATATAGCAGAAATCAAGTATTCAGATGTAGTGCAATTCTATAATTATCTGGTTGAGAAACAAGAATTGCAGATCAATACATTGGAAACAGTTCATACGTTACTGCATCCGACTTTTCAACTGGCAGTGAGGGATGACATTATCCGAAAAAATCCATCGGATGGTGTCATGGCAGAGTTAAAGAAAAATTTGGGTATGAAAACCGGTGTGAGACATGCACTGACAATTCCACAGCAGAGAGCATTTATGGAATATATTGCCACGCATCCGATTTATTATCACTGGTGGCCAATCTTTACCGTTTTTCTTGGAACGGGCTGTCGTATTGGCGAAGTGTTGGGATTGAGATGGGAAGACATCAATTATGAGAAGCGGATTATCTGCGTCAATCATAATCTGACGTATTATCCGGTAGGTGAGGCTCGTGCCTCAGAAAATCACATTTCAACACCGAAAACAGAAGCTGGGATGCGAACCATTCCTATGTTGGATGCGGTAAAAGATGCCTTTGAAATGATCTGGGAAGAACAGAAAGAGAAAGGCTGGACGGATGCAGAGATTGACGGAATGACAGGATTTATTTTCTGTAACCGTTATGGAAATATAATGAATGCACAGTCAGTCAATCGGGCAATCAAGAGGATAGCTTCTTCTTACAATGCGACGGAAGAAGTAGAAGCAAGAAAAGAGCATCGAGAGCCGGTGCTGTTACCCAACTTTTCGGCACACAATCTGAGACACACTTTTTGCACAAGGCTTTGTGAAAGAGAAACCAACCTGAAGGTTATCCAGTCGATTATGGGGCATAAGGATATTCAGACTACGATGGATATCTATGCGGAAGCGACTGAGGAGAAAAAACAGGAAACATTTGAACATTTGGCTGCAACAATGGATGTATTTTAAGAAGGGCTTATGAAGACTTCCATCTGACAACAGAAAGAACCAAATGACATCAAATTGACAACAAATATAATTTGACAATGGTTCATCATGAATGATGATGAAGAGAAGACAATTTAATAGAAACAGCCCAGCGAAGCGTTATGAAGAATAACGAAGAAATGCTAAAAAAATTCCCGACCATGAAGACACAGGGCGCTGCAAAGAATGAAGCAAACAATGCAGCACAGGCAGCTGGTGCAGCAGAAGCAGGCGCAACTGCTGGTGACAACAATGGTTTCTTTACACCAAACGAGAAGATCGACTTCTCCAAGGTAAAAGTAGAGCCATTATTTGAAGAGCAGGTTGCCTTTGAAACATCACGCCGGCATGCGCGGCGATTCGTAATTGATTGCGATGAACTTAATCTATCACGGCTTCATAACGTTGCGACGATGGCGGTCTATACTTAGACGAACTGCAACATACCGCTTCGCGAAAGGTCGCACCCCATGCAGACGATCTACCAGAAGATGGAAACCACCGAACTCGATGCCGCCATCGAGGCGCTCAAAGCCGAGGTCGCCGAGGTCAAGGCCAAGGGCCTGGCGCTCGACATGGCCCGCGGCAAGCCGTCGCCCTCCCAGGTGGACATCTCTCGACCCATGCTCGATATCCTCAATGCCGATGCCGATCTGCATGACGGCAACGTCGACTGCTCCAACTACGGCTGCTTTGAGGGCATTCCCTCGGCACGCAAGCTGGCGGGGGAGTTCCTGGGTTGCCCTGCCGAGCAGACGCTCGTACTGGGCTCATCGAGCCTGCTGATCGAGCACGATATCGCCGGTATGTTCTGGCGTTGCGGCTCGTGCGGCAGCGACCCTTGGGAGGCTTACGAGGCAGCGCACGACGGCAAGAAGGTCAAGTTCCTGTGCCCTGTTCCCGGCTACGATCGCCACTTTGGCATCACCGCCGATCTGGGCATCGAGAACGTCCCCGTCGCGATGACCGACAACGGCCCCGACATGGACGAGATCGAGCGCCTGGTTGCCGCCGACGATTCCATCAAGGGTATCTGGTGCGTGCCCAAGTATTCCAACCCCACGGGCATCACCTTTAGCGAGGACACTGTGCGCCGCTTGGTCGAGATGCCCACGGCCGCGCCCGATTTCCGCATCTTCTGGGACAACGCTTACTGCGTGCACGACCTGTACGACGAGACCGACGAGCTCGCAAATATCTTTGACCTCGCTCGCGCGGCGGGCACCGAGGATCGCGTGGTGGCCTTTGCCTCGACGTCCAAGATCACCTTCCCGGGCGCCGGCATCGGCTTTATCGGTGCGAGCCCCGCGGTCATCGCCGAGTTCTCCAAGCGCCTGAAGGCCGGTCTTATTAGCGCCGATAAGCTCAACCAGCTGCGTCACGTGCGTTTCCTTCCCACCATCGAGGCGGTCAAGGAGCACATGAAAAAGCATGCCGAGTTCCTGCGCCCGCGCTTTGAGGCCGTTGAGCGTAAACTCACCGAGGGCTTGGGTAACACGGGTTGCGCCACTTGGACTCATCCCCATGGCGGCTACTTTGTGAGTTTCGATGGCCCCGAGGGCTCGGCCCAGAAGGTCGCCGCGCTTTGTGCCGACCTGGGCGTCAAGCTCACGCCGGCTGGTGCCACCTGGCCTGATGGCAAGGATCCGCGCGACACCAACATCCGCATCGCGCCGAGCTATCCCACGGTCGAGGACCTGGAGGCTGCGCTCGATGTGCTGGTGCTGGCTGTCAAGCTCGTCGCTGCCGAGCTTGCGCGTGCCGAGCGCGCCTAACGCGTAGGGCCCCGCAAGTCCGCGCCTAGTACTATCCGCACTTTCGATACGTAAAGGAGCGTATACATGGATTTGGGTATTTCCACCAACCCCACGCCAGAGCTCTACACCATTAAGGTGACCGGTGAGATCGATATCTCTAACGCCGATAGCCTGCGCAATGCCATCGACCTGGCGCTCGAGCAGCCCACTGAGGCCGTTGAGCTCGATTTTGCCCAGGTGAGCTACATCGATTCGACGGGCATTGGCGTGCTTGTGGGCGCCGCACACCACGCAGCTGATCATGGTAAGCGTTTTAGCTGCGTCAACGTGCAGCCCCCGGTGATGCGCGTGGTTCAGCTGTTGGGCGTCGACCAGGAGATTTCGATCACCGCTGCATAATCTTTGCCCCCAAAAGGGCGTGCCGTTTGGCATATGTTTGTGATGCGCTCGGACGTTTTGGCGTCCGGGCGCTATACTTGACCGAATGAATAGACGAGTTCCGGCCGAATGGCGCGGTGCGGGCTCGACTCACATCGAGCCTTGGAGGTATGTGTGTTTGGTATTGGAGAGGGTGAGCTCGCGATCATCGTGGTCTTCGGCTTTTTGCTGTTTGGCCCGGATAAGCTCCCGCAGATGGGCCGCACGATCGGCCGTGCCATCCGTCAGTTCCGCGAGACGCAGGAAAAGATGACGGCCGTTGTTCAGTCCGAGATTATCGATCCGGTGAGCGAGGCCGCGTCGGCCCCGGTCAAGCCCAAGAAGACTGCTGCGACCGACGACGATTCCGATGCGGACGAGGATGCCGCCGAGACGGCAGCGCCCGCCAAGAAGGAGACCTTTGCCGAGCGTCGCGCCCGTCTTGCTGCCGAGAAGGCCGCAAGCGAGGGTGCTGCTGAGGGCGAAGGCGCTGTTGATGAGGCCGAGGGTACAGAGCCTGCTACTGCCGTCGAGCCCGAGCCTGCTGCAGAGCCCGAGCCCGAGCCGGCAGAGCCCACGACGGCTGACCTCTACGCCCGCCGTCCCCGCAAGCGCAAGGCTGTCGTCGACCAGCTCGCTCGCGAGCTCGAGGCCGAGGACGCTGCCGAGACTGCTGCCGCCGACGCCCCGAAGGGAGGCGATGAGTAATGCCTATCGGACCTGCCCGTATGCCGCTCTTCGATCACTTGGGAGAGCTCCGTCGCCGCCTGACCATCGTGGTCGTGTCGGTGTTTGCCGCCGCCATCGTGCTGTACTTTGCCACGCCCGTGGTGCTCGACATTCTGGAAGACCCTATCCGCTCCTTTGTTCCGGACGGGAAGTTCTACATCACCACCACGCTCGGCGGCTTTGGCCTGCGCTTCTCGCTTGCCATCAAGATGGCCGTGGTCATGTGCACGCCCATGATCATCTGGCAGATCCTGGCATTTTTCCTGCCGGCACTGCGCCCCAACGAGCGCAAATGGGTTGTGCCCACGGTGCTCGCCTCGACGGTGCTGTTCTTCCTGGGTGCCATCTTCTGCTACTTCATCATTATCCCGGCAGGCTTTGAGTGGCTCATCGGCGAGACCTCGGCCGTCGCTACGGCGCTGCCCGATCTGGAGAACTACGTCAACATGGAGCTGCTCTTTATGATCGGCTTTGGTGTGGCGTTTGAGCTGCCGCTCATCATCTTCTACCTGTCTGTTTTCCACATCGTGTCCTACGCTGCTTTCCGCAGCGCCTGGCGCTACGTGTACGTAGGCCTGCTTGTGGGTTCGGCTGTGATCACGCCCGACGGCTCGCCCGTCACGCTGGGCCTTATGTACGGTGCCCTGCTTTCGCTCTACGAGATCTCGCTCGCTATTGCCCGCGTGGTCATTACCGCGCGCGAGGGCAAGGAGGGCCTGTTTGTGAGCCGCCTGGACCTGTTCTCGGACGACGAGGACGACGAGGAGTAAATCGGTATGCACGAGGTTGGCATTGTCAACGGCATACTCGATACAGTGATTCGCGCGGCGCGTGGGGCGGGGGCCTCGCGCGCCGTTTTGGTAACGCTGCGTATCGGGGATATGACCGAGGTCGTGCGCGAGGCGCTCGACTTTGCGTGGGAGACGTTTCGCGACGAGGACCCGCTCACGAAGGGCTGCGAGCTTGCCGTGGAGGAGGTCCATCCACAAAGCGAGTGCCTGGACTGCGGCGAGGTCTTTGAGCACGACCGTTTCCATTGCCGTTGTCCCCAATGTGGCGGTGCCAACGTGCGTCTGCTGCATGGCCGCGAACTCGACATCGCAAGTATCGAGATCGAGACCCCCGACGATTAGCACGCTCGCCATCTAGCGATGGGGTATAAAAGGGCCAAAGTAAGGAGCGCTAAGTATGGCCGAGAAAACGATTGATATCGCGTCGCCGATTCTGTCGCGCAACGAGCGCCTGGCAGATCAGCTGCGTCAGCGGTTTGAGCAGACGAACACCTACGTGATCAATGTGCTGTCGAGCCCTGGCTCGGGTAAGACCACCACGATTCTGGGCACCAACGAGCGCCTGCGTGACAAAGCCAGCCTGCGCTGTGCCGTTATCGAGGGCGATATCGCCTCGGACGTCGACGCCATCACCATGAAGGAAGCCGGCATGCCCGCCATCCAGATCAACACGGGCGGCCTGTGCCACCTCGAGGGCAACATGATCATGGAGGCCGTCGACGCGTTCGACCAGGCTGTGGGTCTGGAGAACATCGACGTCATCTTTATCGAAAACGTGGGTAACCTGGTCTGCCCGGTCGACTTTGACCTGGGCGAGAACCTGTCTATCATGATTCTCTCGGTGCCCGAGGGCGACGACAAGCCCATCAAGTACCCGGGCATCTTCCAACACGCCGGCGCGCAGCTGCTCAATAAGGTCGACGTGGCCCCGGCTTTCGATTTTGACATGGATAGGTATACTAAGACACTCGATGACCTCAATCCGCAGGCGCCGCGGTTTGCCGTGAGCGCGCGCAAGGGCGAGGGCATGGATGCCTGGTGCGATTGGCTCATCGGGCAGATTGAGCAAGCAAGGGCGTAAGTCGGCCGCCAAGAGGGCGGGCGCAGCCGCAGACACACGAGATAGGAGCCTCTTTTGAAGCTCATCATCGCTGAGAAAAACGACGCCGCGCGTCAGATCGCCGAGCGTCTGTCCACGGGCAAGCCCAAAAAGGACAAGGTGTACAACACCGCCATCTACCGTTTTGAGTGGAAGGGCGAGGAGTGCGTGACCATCGGCCTTGCCGGTCACATCCTGGCGCCCGATTTTTGCGACAGCGTGCTGTTCGATAAAAAGCTGGGCTGGTATTCGGTCACCGAGGACGGCGAGATACTGCCGGCCGACATGCCCGATGGCCTGGCTCGTCCGCCTTACGATACCAAGCGTAAGCCGTTTCTTGCCGACGGTATCTCCATCAAGGGCTGGAAGCTCGAGAGCCTGCCCTACCTTACCTGGGCGCCTGTCATTAAGCTGCCGGCCGAGAAGGAGCTCATTCGCTCGCTCAAGAACCTTGCCAAGAAGTCCGACAGCGTCATCATCGCCACGGACTTCGATCGCGAGGGCGAATTGATCGGCTCGGACGCCCTCAACAAGGTGCGCGAGGTTGCGCCCGATTTGCCGGTCGCCCGTGCCCAGTATTCTTCGTTTACCAAGGCCGAGATTACGCAGGCCTTCGACAACCTTGTCTCGCTCGACCAGAACCTGGCCGATGCCGGCGAGAGCCGTCAGCACATCGACCTCATTTGGGGCGCGGTACTCACGCGCTACCTGACGCTCGCCAAGTTTGGCGGCTTTGGAAACGTGCGTTCCGCCGGCCGCGTGCAGACGCCGACGCTCGCCCTGGTGGTCGAGCGCGAGCGCGAGCGCATGGCGTTTGTGCCCGAGGACTATTGGCAGATTCGCGGTATGGGTGCCGCGCAGGGCGCCGCCGAGGACGACCGCTTTAAGATTGCACACAAGACCGCGCGCTTTACCGATAAGGATGCCGCCGAGACGGCGTACGGCCACGTTGACGGTGTCAAGACGGCAACCGTCGCCGCGGTGACCAAGCGCTCGCGCAAGCAGCAGCCGCCCACGCCGTTTGCGACCACCTCGCTGCAGGCAGCCGCTGCGGCCGAGGGTATCTCGCCCGCGCGTACCATGCGCATCGCCGAGTCCCTCTACATGGCAGGCCTCATCAGCTACCCGCGTGTCGACAACACCGTGTATCCCGCGACGCTCGATCTGGGCGCCGTGGTGAGCGACCTGGCAAAGATCAACCCGGCGCTGGCGCCCGTGTGCAAAAAGGTGCTCGCCGGCCCCATGAAGCCCACGCGCGGCAAGGTCGAGACCACCGACCACCCGCCCATCTATCCCACGGGCGAGGGCGATCCGTCCACGCTCGATGGCGGCCAGCGCAAGCTCTACGACCTCATTGCCCGCCGCTTCCTGGCGACGCTCATGGGTCCCGCGACCATCGAGAACACCAAGCTCGAGCTCGACGTCAACGGCGAGCCGTTCGTGGCTTCGGGCGACGTGCTCGTGACCCCGGGCTTCCGCGAGGCCTACCCGTATGGCCTCAAGCGCGACGAGCAGATGCCGCCGCTCGAGCAGGGCGATACGGTCGATGTGTTCGACATTAAGCTCGAGGCCAAGCAGACCGAGCCGCCCGCGCGCTACAGCCAGGGCAAGCTCGTGCAGGAGATGGAAAAGCGCGGCCTGGGCACCAAGTCCACACGCGCGAGCATCATCGAGCGCCTGTATGCCGTGCGCTATCTCAAAAATGATCCCGTTGAGCCGAGCCAGCTGGGCATCGCCATCATTGACGCGCTGTCGCAGTTTGCCCCGCGCATCACGAGCCCCGACATGACCAGCGAGCTCGACGGCGACATGACCCGCGTGGAGCGTGGCGAGGACACCGAAGAGCATGTCGTGACGCACTCGCGCGCGCTGCTGGCCGGCGTGCTCGACGAGCTGCTCAAGCACACGCAGGAGTTGGGCGACGCCATCAGCGACGCCGTCACGGCCGATGCGCGCGTGGGCGCCTGCCCCAAATGCGGCAAGGATTTGGTTATGAAGACGAGCGCCAAGACCCGTGGCAGCTTTATCGGCTGCATGGGCTGGCCCGACTGCGATGTGACCTATCCGGTACCGAGCGGCGTCAAGGTGAGCCCGCTCGAGGGCGAGGCCGCCGTGTGCCCCGAGTGCGGCGCGCCGCGCATCAAGTGCCAGCCGTTCCGCCAGAAGGCCTTCGAGATCTGCGTGAACCCCACATGCCCCACCAACTACGAGCCCGACCTTAAGGTGGGCGAGTGCAAGGTGTGCGCCGAGGCCGGACGTCATGGCGATCTGATCGCGCACAAGAGCGAGAAGAGCGGCAAGCGCTTTATCCGCTGCACCAACTATGACGATTGCGGCGTGAGCTATCCGCTGCCGGCACGTGGCAAGCTCGAGGCGACGGGTGAGACCTGCCCTGAGTGCGGCGCTCCCATCGTGGTCGTCAACACGGCGCGCGGCCCGTGGCGTATCTGCGTCAACATGGACTGCCCGACCAAGGAGAAGAAGCCCGCCCGCGGCCGCAAGACCGCGACCAAGGCGAGCACAGCAAAGAAGACGACGGCTAAGAAAGCCACTGCCGCCAAGAAGACGACCGCGAAGAAGTCGACTGCCAAGAAAGCAGCCGCCGACAAGTAACGGCGCAGTCGAAACATTGCCCAAAAAAACGAGCGAGGACCCCGCGATCCTCGCTCATTTTCTAGGCAGTCATTGGGGACGTTCTTTAATGACTAGTCGTTTAAGAACGTCGCATGCGACTAGTTCACTTCGACGGGTTTGGCGCCGGGATAGCGCTCCTCAAAGTCTAGGCGGTACTTATTGTCATTGGTGCCCGCCACGTTGTCGCGCGACAGCGGCGCCACGATCTCATTCTTGTGGTCTGCAGGATTGGCGTATTTCAGGCTGATCTCCCAGGCATCACAGATTGCGTCGATGCGGTGATCTAGGTCGTCGTACAGGGCAATGATGTCTTTCCAGGAGCTGTAGTTCTTGGAGCTCGCGGGGACGTCCAGGTCCTCGACGATATCGTAATACTGCTCGATGGTGTCCTCCGTGCGCTCGGCGACGTCGGCGAGATTTTGGCGGGTGGTGCGATCTTCTTCCAGATAGCTGCCATTGAAGGCCTGCGCGCAGGCACGGACCTGGCTATCGAGATCTTCGAGCAGATCGTAGTATTCGCCTAGGCGACGGTAGAGGTTTTGCTCGGAGAGGGTCGCTGCGCCGCCATCCTCGTCGTCATCATCGTCATCGTCGTAAAGGCTATTGGGGTCGCCGAAGGACTTAAGGTCATCGGCGTCAACATCGTGGTGCGGCTTGGTAATCTCGGCAGTCGTTTGCGTGGCAGCGTTGTCGAAAGGCTTGATCACAAAGAAAACGACCAGGGCGATGATGATTGCCACCAGCACAACGACAATGGCGATAAGCAGCTTGGTGCCGCTCTTTTTGGGGGCGGCTGCCTGTGGCGAAGTGGGCGCGTATGCAGATGCCGGTTGCTGTTGGGTTGAGGTACCCGTGACGGACATACGCCGTGTCGTTTCGACCTCTGCGGGGGCAGCAGCGGAGTCGGGGCGATAGGCGAGGGGGTCGTCCGGCTTAGCCTGCGGCGTATCGAGGGAGACGGTCTGCTCAAACGCGGGCTGTCTATTGCCCGCGGCTATCTGTTCAACGGGTGTACCGCACGAGGTGCAGAACTTGGCATCATCTGCAAGAAGTTTGCCGCACGAGGCGCAATACCGAGACATTGCCACTCCTTTCGCCACATTTCAAATCAATACGATGATTATACCCAGCGCTCAAAAAGCCGGCAGTTGGGGACGTTCCTTTTCGGCCGGCAGTTTAGGAACGTCCCTAACTGCCGCCCCAATGACTAGGTCCGATTTGGGGCGCGCCTGCCCCTGGGGTATCATGACTTGGTTGATATATCTGCATTTACGCGCCTTGTAGGAAGGGGCTGCGCTCATGGCTTTTGAGCCCGCTCAACATAGCTTTATCACGCTCGAGGGCGTCGACGGCGCCGGCAAATCCACGCAGGCGCGCCTGCTGGCCCGCGCGCTCGACCTCGCTGGCTATCAGGTCGTAACTCTGCGCGAGCCGGGCGGCACCGCCATCAGCGAAAAGATTCGCGCGCTGCTGCTCGACCCCGCCAATACGGCAATGGGCGACACCTGCGAGCTGCTGCTCTACGAGGCCGCGCGCGCCCAGCTGGTGCACGAGGTCATCGCGCCCGCCCTCGCTGCCGGCAAGGTAGTCCTGTGCGATCGTTTCTACGATTCCACGACCTGCTATCAGGCGTTTGCCGATGGCCTCGACCGTCAGATGGTACGCGATGCCAACTACCTGGCTGTCGCCGGTACGCATCCGGCGCTCACGCTCGTCTATCACATCACGCCCGAGCAGGCGGCGCTGCGCATGGCGGCCCGCGGTGCGGCCGATCGCATGGAGGCCAAGGGCATGGCCTTCCAGGAGCGTGTCTACCAGGGATTTTGTGCCATTGCTGCCGAGGAGCCCGCCCGCGTAAAGCTCATCGACGCCACCGCGTCGATTGCAGACGTCTTCGCGCAGACGGTCGAGCTGGTTCGTGCGCACGGCCTCGACATCCCCCAGGATGCCGTCGCCGCCGCGCTTGCCCAGGAGGCTGAGTAACATGGCCCCCGCTCAGGCAAGCCTGCTCGCCAAGCTCGACACCCAGGAACGCGTGCGCGACTTTTTGACCAATGCCATCGCAAGCGGCCGTGCATCGCACGCCTACCTGTTTTTGGGCGCGCCCGGTGCCGGTAAACTCGACGCCGCATGGGCGCTCGCCCAAGCCTTCCTGTGCGAGCGGGACGGCTGTGGCTCGTGCGACAGCTGCGTGCGCGTCGCGCGCCATACGCATCCCGACGTGCACTATTACACGCCCGAGAGCGCCACGGGCTACCTCATCGCGCAGACCCGCGAGCTGCTCGACGACGTGCCCTTGGCGCCCATCCGCGCCAAGGCTAAGGTCTACATCATCGACCGTGCCGAGCAACTGCGCGCCAACACCGCCAACGCACTGCTCAAAACGCTCGAGGAGCCGCCCGAGGGCGTCATGTTCATCCTGCTGGGCACCTCGGCAGACGTGATGCTGCCCACTATCGTGAGTCGTTGCCAGTGCGTGCCGTTTCGGCTGGTATCGCCCGCCGTCGCCGCGCAGGCCGTGAGCCGTGCCACCGGTCAGGACCCTGCGCGTTGCCGTATGGCCGTCGCGGTAGCGGGAAGCCCCACGCGTGGCATCGAGTTCCTCAAGAGCGCCGAGCGCCAGGACGCCCGCCGTCAGATGGTTCGCGCCATCGATTCACTCATTGCCGCCGACGAGGCCGACGTGCTCAGTCGCGCCAAGTCGCTCATCGTCGCCGTCAAGGCGCCGCTCGCCGAGGTCAAGTCCACGCAGGAAAAGGTGCTCGAGCAAAACGCCGACTACCTGTCGCGTGGAGCATTGAAGCAGCTTGAGGACCGCAACAAGCGCGAACTCAACGCGCGCGAGCGTTCGGGTATCATGGAAGCGCTGGCGAGCGCGCGGACGCTCATGCGCGACGTGCTGCTGACGCTTCAGAATGAGGCGGCAGACGTTGTGAACGAGGACGTGCGCGACACGATCGGGCGGCTTGCCGCGGCGACGAATGTTGCGGGTGCCACCCAGGCGCTCGAGGCGGTTGCCACCGCTGAGCGCAACATCGCCAGAAACGTTACTCCCCAGCTGGCCATCGAGGTCATGCTGTTCGATATCAGGAAGGCACTGAAATGCCGTTAGTCGTACCCGTTAAGTTTACCTATGCCTCGCGCGACCTGTGGTTCGATCCGCAGGATCTGGATATCCTCGAGGCCGATTACGTCATTTGCTCCACCGAGCGCGGAACCGAGATCGGCCTGGTCACGGCTGATCCCTTCGAGGTACCGCAAGACGAGATCGATCAGCCGCTCAAGCCCGTGCTGCGTGTGGCGAGCGACATCGACCTGCAGCTTGCCGACGACCTGGCCATCCAGGGTGACGAGGCCATGGTCGATTTCCGCCGTCTGGTCAAAGAGCTCGACCTCGAGATGAAGCCGGTCGGCGTCGAGTACCTGTTTGGCGGCGAGAAGGCCGTGTTCTACTTTGCCGCCGAGGAGCGCGTCGATTTTCGCCAGCTCGTCAAGGATCTGTCCTCGACGCTGCACATTCGCGTCGACATGCGCCAGATCGGCGTGCGCGACGAGACTCGCCTGGTGGGCGGCTATGCCCAGTGCGGCCAGGAGCTCTGTTGCACGCGCTTTGGCGGACAGTTTGAGCCCGTCTCGATCCGCATGGCAAAAGAGCAGGACCTGCCGCTCAATTCCTCCAAGATCAGCGGCGTTTGCGGCCGCCTGATGTGCTGCCTGCGCTATGAGTTCGAAGCGTACAAGGACTTTAAGAGCCGTGCGCCCAAAAAGAAGACGCTCATCGATACGCCGCTCGGCAAGGCGCGTATTCAGGAATATGACACGCCGCGTGAGCAGCTGGTGCTGCGCCTGGAGAACGGCAAGGTCTTTAAGGTCAACCTGGCCGATATGACCTGCTCGGAGGGCTGCAAAAAGAAGGCCGCCGAGCAGGGCTGCAACTGCCGCCCCGACTGCGTGACGCGCGACGTGCTCGAGCGCATCGAGTCGCCCGAGATGCGCCTGGCGCTCATGGAGCTCGACCGCGAGA
>USFK01000022.1 GCA_900553935.1 uncultured Collinsella sp. | reverse complement strand
CGGGCGCTTCTCAAAAAGCCGAAGATTCTGATCATGGACGACTCTGCCTCGGCGCTCGACTTTAAGACTGACGCGGCGCTTCGTCATGCCATTCGCGAGCGCAGCGTGCGCGGTGCCGCCGAGGGCGGGCTGCCGCTGACGACTGTCATCGTGAGCCAGCGCGTCTCGACCGTGCGCGATGCCGACATGATCTGCGTACTCGACCACGGCTCGGTTGCGGGCCTTGGCACGCACGATGAGCTGTACGCGACCTGCCAGCTCTATCGCGAGATTTGCCAGTCGCAGCTGCGCCGCGAGGAGCTCGAGGGCCAGCAGGGGAGCACGACGCCCACGCCCACCCCAAGACTCGCGTCCGCTCCGACCGCCCCCGCATCCGTCTGCGCAAAGGAGGGCTGCTAAATGAATCCGTACACTTCCTCCGGTTCGGTCGCCACGATGACGGCCAACGTGTCCGGCAACGATAACCTCAACGACCTGGGTGACGGTCCGCGCCAGCCCGGCGACCCCGAGCGCTATCCCGCCGGTGCGGTGACTCGCCGCCTGCTGGGCTATGTTCGTCCGCACCGCGTCTCGTTTGCGGCGTCGTTTGTGAGTGCCGCCGTCTCGGTGATCCTGCAGCTCTACACGCCCATCCTCATTGGCGAGGGCATCGACCTGATCGTTGCCGCGGGCCAGGTGGACTTCGATGCGCTGCTGCCGCTCGTTACCAAACTCGCGCTCGTCGTGGTGGGAGCAGCGTCCTTCCAGTGGCTGCAGGGCTATTGCGTCAACCGCCTGTCCTACGAAACGGTGCGTGACATGCGCGTGGAGGCAAGTGACAAGCTCAGCCGCATGCCGCTCAGCTTTATCGACAGCCATGCCCACGGCGACCTTATGAGCCGCGTGGTCAATGACGTCGACCAGGTGGGCGACGGTCTGCTGCAGGGCTTCACGCAGCTTTTCACCGGCGTTATCACCATCGTGGGCACGCTCGCGTTTATGCTCTCCATTAACCTGGCCATGACGCTCGTGGTGGTGCTCGTCACGCCGCTTTCCATCTTTGCGGCCGGCGCCATCGCCAAGCTTTCCAACAAGAGCTTTACGGCGCAGCAGCGTATTCAAGGGCAGCTCGGTGGTCATATCGAGGAGTACGTAGGCGAGCAGAAGCTTGTCGACGCCTTTGCCTACGGCCCCAACGCCCAAGCGCGCTTCGACGCGCTCAACGCCGAGCTCTATACGGCAGGTGAGCGCGCGCAGTTCATGGGTTCGCTTTCTAATCCCGGCACGCGCTTTATCAACAACATCATCTACGCCGTTGTCGCTGCGATCGGCTGCGTGGGCGTGATCACGGGCGTGCCGGCGGCGCTCACGGTGGGCGGCGTGCAGATTTTCCTGTCCTACGCCAACCAGTACACCAAGCCGTTCAACGAGGTCACCAACGTCATTACGCAGATCCAGACCGCGTACGCCTCGGCGCGCCGCATGTTTGCGCTGCTCGATGCGCGCGAGCAGGAGCCCGACGCGTCGGACGCTGTAAAGCTTGCCGCGCCGCAGGGCGAGGTCGCCTTTGAGCATGTGGACTTTAGCTACGTGCCCGACCGCAAGCTGCTGCGGGATATCTGTATCGAGGCAAAGCCCGGCATGCGCTTTGCCCTAGTTGGCCCCACGGGCTGCGGTAAGACGACGCTCATCAACCTGCTGCTGCGCTTTTACGATATCGATGCCGGTCGCATTGCGGTCGATGGCCGTTCCTCGCGTGACTACACGCGCGCAAGCCTGCGCCGCGCCTTTGGCATGGTGCTGCAGGACACCTGGCTGTTCGAGGGCACGGTGGCGGAAAACATCGCTTACGGTTGTCCCGATGCCACACGCGAACAGGTTATCGAGGCGGCCAAGCGCGCGCACGCGCACAAGTTTATCGTGCAACTGCCAGGCGGCTACGATACGGTGATCGGCGAGGACGGCGGCACGTTTAGCCAGGGTCAAAAACAGCTGCTGTGCATCGCGCGCGTTATGCTTACCGATCCGGCTATCTTGCTGCTGGACGAGGCGACTTCGAGTATCGATACGCGTACCGAGCTGCAGGTGCAGGCGGCATTCGACGAGCTTATGGCCGGCCGCACAAGCTTTGTGGTGGCGCACCGCCTGTCGACGATCCGCAACGCCGACTGCATTCTGGTCATGCGCGACGGCCAGATTATCGAGCGCGGCACACACGACGAGCTGCTAGCGGCAGGCGGCTTCTACGCCGAGCTCTACCGCAGTCAGTTCGCCCAGTAAGCAAGCCCGTGGGGCAAATTAATCAGGTTTGTTTGTCCCATAGAGCGATCGTGTTATATAGCGTTCTACCAGCGCGTGAAACAATTTGACGGCGTTTTGTGAAACAGTTTTTCGGCCATTCGTGAAACGTTCTGCGGCGGTTTCTATCCGAAGTACATACTGTTCGAAATCTGTCCAAAGATGTCGTCTGCGTCGCCAATCGACAGACGGTGGTTTACATCTGTCACGTTAGTACTAAGATATTCATCTAATAAATTGCATTAGTGGCTTTAGTTTTGGGGGAAACGAGGCAACGTGACTATGACGTGCTCTTTGGTGGTTAACAGCAAGAGCGGTAATACCAGGATGGTATCGGGCGCGATCAAGCGCGCTCTGCAGGCTGCGGGTGTTGAGTTTGTCCATGCCGCGGCGTTGAGCGACGATGCGGATGCAGATCAGGTTGCGCTCGAGGCGCAGGGCGCCTGCGCGGCCGACACGGTGCTCGTCGGTTTTTGGTGCGACAAGGGCGCGTGCACGCCTTCGGTCGCGGCGTTGCTCTCCGCCTTGCACGGTAAGCGCGTGTTCCTGTTTGGCACCTGCGGCTTTGGCGCCGACCAGAGCTATTACCAGCAGATTATCGACCGCGTAGCTTCCAATTTGGCTGGGGATGCCGAGCTTGCGGGCTGGGCGATGTGCCAGGGCAAGATGGGCCCCGCGGTCAAGCAGCGCTACGAGGCCATGCTCGAGCAAGATCCCGAAAACGCCCGATTTAAGATGCTGCTCGACAACTGGGTTGCCGCGAAGGACCATCCCACCAAGGAAGACCTGGACAACATGGCTGCAGCCGCCAAGAAGGCCGTGCTGGGAGAGTAGCTTCGCCGTTCGTGGTCCTTCGTGCAAAACAATACAAATGTGAAAGCCTCGAAGTTCTCGAGGCTTTTTTCGTGACACGAGGGCGCCCCTTTATTGATGGAAGGCCTAATAAGCTGATTGCTCTATGCCCGGATGTGTGCGGAGTGGGATGGGATTTCCGGATGGGTGGAGTTGCGGAAGCTGCGTCCCGGAATATGCCTTTGGAATGGGATGCGGTTTCCCGGTGAAGGGCTCTGTGGAAACTACATCCCAGCATTCGGTCGAGAAATGGGATGTAGTTTCCGGTTGAGGGTCTTGGCGGAAAGTGCGACCCGGAATTTGTGATCGGAGTGGGATGTGGTTTCCCGACGGGGGCACAAGCGGAAGCCGTATCCCACTCCGGACGTGAATTCTGGGACACGGTTCTCAGAGGATTATGGGCTGCGAACTACATGGGGCTGTCATAAAACTCCGGCAAAGGAGGGGTCGGAAATAAATGACACTTCCAGTAGTTTGTTTTAATGTGGGGGGGGTACCATTATTTTAGTTTCGCAAAAAAATCGAACCTTCTATGGGGAAGTTGCGTAGGGGGTTAGTTATAAGTATTGGATAAAACAGACTAATTTGGGGATAAATGACCGCTTACGCCAAAATAAGTAGCATTTAGCGACAAAACATTGAAAAATATGTAGCACATCGCTATGTTTTTATTACGAAAAGATTCCAAATTGGCTTATTTCGGACTCACTTTTCAATCGCCTTGCGGTTCCTGTTGAAACTTGCTGACCTTTGGAGGGGTCGAATAAGGCCTCGATGGGGATGAATTAATCATTATGGCGGCGCGCGGAGTCAAACGTTTTATTGCACTTCTTAGCAGTCTGGCGCTTGCGCTTGTCATAGCCCTTGCCGTTGTTTCTTTTGCTCCCCGTGCATTTGGATACACGCCTTTTGCAGTGCTTTCGGGCTCTATGGAACCCGAGCTCCCCGTCGGCTCCATGGTGTTTGTTCACCAGGTTGATCCAACGGATATTGCCATGGGCGACAATGCAACTTTTTACCGATCGGACGGCGCCGTGGTGACCCACCAGGTGTACGAGGTCGACCCTGTGGCGCAGACGATCAGCACGCAGGGAATCGCAAACAAAAATGCAGATGGAACCATCATGCACGACGCCGAGCAGACGCCTTTTTCGCGCGTGATCGGTGTCGTTTCTTTTTGTGTCCCTTACCTGGGCTTCGTTAACGCATATTGCACGACGATGCCCGGTTTGCTTGTTGTGGTGGCCGTTCTGGCGCTGCTGGTCGCGGCGTCGATTGTGCTCGATCGGATGGTTCCCGACGAGCCTGCGGGCAAGTATGCCCGCGCGCATGCGAGGGAGCGGCGTTCATAGCGGCAGGGGAGAGGTGTCGGCAACGGCAAGGGCCGTTGCCGGGGAAGTCGATTTTCGAAAGGAAGAGAACGATGGAAAACAAGAAGAAAAAACGCTACGGCATCGTTGCCGCCTTGCTGCTGCTGGTGCTGGCCGCCGGCGTGGGCACCTATGCATGGCTGTCGGCGCAGGAGCACATTGACAACGTGTTCATGGTGGGCAAAATTGATGCACCGGACAAAAAGCCCGATCCGGCCAATCCCGATCAGCCGGGCGACGGCGATAACGACTCTCACGCTCGCTTGTTTGAGACTAATTGGAAAGACGACTCCAAGATGGTTCCTGGTGCAACTGTGCCCAAGAACCCCAATGTTGGCATCAAGGCTGGCTCTGATGATGCATATGTATTCATTTACGTAAAGAATGCCATCGTCAAGCCTGGCACCAGCCTTGACAAGACCCCGTACTTTGAGCTCAAAAACACGAACTGGAAGCCCGTTGATGGCTATTTCAAGACCAACAAGTCTGACAACTCCGGTACCCAGTACGTGAGCGGTCTGTTTATGTACTCCAAGAACTCTGCTGCGGAGAACCTGCCTGCAAAGCTAGAGGCCAATGGAGCACAGCAGGACCTTTATACTGACGAGCTTTTCACTGCCGTGACGATTCCCTCTGACATGAACAACACCGATGTTGTCGAGACTACTGCTGACCCGAAGCAGGCTCCCACGATGACGGTCTCTGCCTACATCTTTGGTGCGGGCCAGAATGGCACCGAGCAGGGTGAAAATGCTGACGCGCAGAATGCCCTTAAGCAGGCCAAGGCTTGGGTTGACGACTCGAATAACGGCCTGAAGTAATCCAACCCCCCACCGAGATCCCGACCCGCTCCCCATCCCCATTTTCGGGTCGGGATCTCGGTCCCCCTTTGATCGACGATTGGCGAACGTAATGCTCAACAATCTTTCCGACAATCAGAAACGCACCTTGGCGCTTGCCGCGATGGCGCTGTTGGCCCTGGCGTGCCTGTGTGGCACGCTGGCTTTTACCGTTGATATGGTTCCGGCGAACAACGTCCTATCGTTTGGCAGCGTGAAGGTGCGAGTCTGCGAATACACCCTAAACGAGCAGGGCGAGGAGATTCCGTTTGAGGCCGACGAGCACGGGGACTATCCCGACACCGAGGCCGGGGGCTCTGACATCAGCCGCATCGTGCGCGTGGAGAACGCCGGTGCGCAGCCTGAGTACGTTCGCGCTCGTCTGCGCATGGCGTCAGTGGCACCCGACGGTTCGAGCGCGGACGCCTCGGGCAACGTTGCCTTTCACGTGAACGCGGGCGAGGGGTCCCCGTGGATCGATGGCGGCGATGGGTGGTACTACTACCGCGGATTGGCTGGTCGTGGCGGCATGCTCGACCCCGGCGCCATGACGGAAAGCCTCATGGATTCGCTGCGCTTTGTGGGCGACTACAACGAGGCCGCGCGCGGCGGCTCATTCAAACTTGATATCGACGTCCAAGCCGTGCAGGCCAAAAATCAGCAGGCAAACGATACCGTCCTCGACGTGCTTGACGTCGCGGGCTGGCCGGAGGCGAACTAGCCCATGAAGATTAAGATCGTGAACCGAGGTGTGCTTAGCAGGCTGATTGCCGTTGCGGCGATTGCCCTTTGTTGCGTTATGGTGCTGCCGGCGGTGGCGCATGCCGAGGATGTGCCTGAGGGCAAAATCGGCTACCCCATCGAAAACGCGGATGACTTTTTGAAGTGCGTGGAGCTTTCGCGCGAGAGCGACACGCGCGATTGGTACGTCTATCTCAAAAACGATATCGATCTTAATGATGGTGATATGAACGCCATCGTCTCGAGTACGGTCAAGCACCTCTCCTTTGGCAACAAGGAGCATCCCTTCAAGGGCACTTTCGATGGCCGGAACCATACCGTGACGGGGCTGAAATATGCCAAAGATGTTTTGGATCCCGAGCGCGATACGGGCTTTTTTGCCGAGACCGATGGCGCCACCATCAAGAACTTCCTGGTCAAGGATGCCAACATTTGGGCCGACTTCCGCGGCGGCATTATCGTGGGCAAGGCCGTCAACACTCACTTCGAAAACGTCATGGTCATGGAGAGCACCCTGCACGTTACGTGCGCCAACAACACGCTCAATCTTATTACCAACGCAGGCTTTGAGGGCGGCCTGATTGCCGGCGAGCTCGACGGCTGCAAGCTCTACAACTGCGAGGTGCGCGGCGGTCGCGCCGTCCATAACACCACTGCAGGTGTGCAGGCGATCGGTGGCGAGGGTCTGTACATGGCGGCATTTGCCGGCTACGTCAAGAACTCTACGATCGAATACTGCCGCGTCACGCCCACGCGAAACGAGGATGGCTCCTCGATGGACATGACCGACGTTACCAATAAGTACGATGTTGCCATCGGCGCTTTAGGCGGCAATAACGTGTACTCTTCGGGCTTCGTTGGCTGTATGGCAGAAGGCGCTAAGGTCATTGACTGCTTTTCAACGGCGAAATGCTATAGCTATGCCGCTTCTTATGTAGGCGTCATCTCCGTCACGCGTGCTTGGACGGGTGGCTTGGCCGGTCGTATCTTGTCTAAGAGCGGTAATGAAATCACTCGCAGCCATTTCGCTGGTGATTTGAGCTCGCGTCAGTACAATCCCATCGCCGTGATCCCCATTATTCAAAACGACGTGAACTTGGGCGGTATTGCTGCGCGCGCCAACAAGGGCGACGCGACTATCACTAATTGCTACTTCAAGCCCAGTGTCAGCCTATCCGGGTTTAGCCAGGGTACGAATGCCAATAAGAAGATTTACGCCCTTGCGGGTGACGGTACGGTATCCGGTGCCGGATTCGGTCCCTGGGACGACGAGCGCTACGTCACACGTGAGCTGTGGGAGCAGCATGATTACGACTTCTGTGCCGGCACCATGCGCTCTACTGCCAATGGGGACGGGCATGCAAACGAATGGGCGATGGACTACAAGCTGATGATCCCCGTGCATGGCCAGAGCGTTAAGGCGACGATCGATTTTCCCGGCGCGGGTACGGCAACCGTTCTGGCAACCATGTTGGGCAAAGACCAGTCTACTAGTGATTCGTATACCTTTGCGGTGAGCGCTGTGCTGGCTGGAACGGCCCAGGGCCTTGCCACGGGCGATACTTCGGTGACGTTTAGGCAGACTACATCCAAGTCTACTGGTCTGACCAAGGAAAATGGCGGCTATCGCTTCATGGGCTGGTTCCGCGAGCCCGACGTGCGTGTGAACCGAATCGGACAAGACAACAGCTGGTTTGACGGCAAGACCGATGGTGCTGCGGTAAAGGCTGGCAAACAGGTCGAGGAAAACGTAAACCATGATAGGGAGTCGACCTACACCGCGAACAATGCTACTGGTATCGACAAGAAATATGGCTTTGAGGGCAATGACCTCTTTATCGCTTCATACGAGGCGCAGGTGCTGTTCTATAACGTCAACGGCGAGACGCTCGATTACCGGAGCGGCGTCGAGCACAACAAGTCGACGGATTGGTATCGCTATGGCGTCGGTTTGACGCCAGCTGCCCCCGTGGATCGCGGCAGCTTGAAGCCTACCGCGACATTTATCGGCTGGACCACGCAGCCTAGCAGCGAGGTGGGGATGAATGGTGGCTATGCTGCCATCAAGTCGACTCAGTTGGCCGATCTGAAAAGCAAGGGAGCTTTTTATCCTGCGGGTAGCAAGATCACTGTTGTCCGTCCAACTGACTTCTACCCGGTCTACAGCGACTACGGCTCGAACATCATAACGGTGTTCGAGGGCAATGATAAGGACACAATCGACAATGAGACCCTACGCGACGGCGTGGGCAGCACCAATGTCGTCCAGACTGCCAAGGACGGCGCCAGCGTCTACACGGTACAGGTGCGCAACACGGACGGTACGCCCCTGTCCGAAGGCGGCGAGCTGCCCGATGGGTATCGTTTCCTGGGCTGGTACGAAAGCAGGCAGGCCGCCGATGGGTCCACGGTTGAGGTCCGCGTAAGCCGCGACCCCAGCTACACGCTTCCCGCCAGCGTCGATCTGACCGTCCCGCACACCTACACCGCTCGCTTTGAGTACCGTGTGGATTATTACGTCCGCGCGTACGCGAACGATGAATACACGAACTCGGAACTCCTTTGCTCTGTATGGAACGAGTACGAAACACCGTTTAACGATCAGGTTGGCACAAGTTATGTTCGAGAGAACGTGGTGCACTGGGGTTCCAAGCACGTTAATCATGGCGATAAGAATGCCTATAAGGAGGGCTCGTGCGCAGAGGGGTACTACGACAACAATACGCTAATCGTGGCCCCAATGAGCGCATATTCGCATAACGTGAGAAACGATATGGGGGCGGATACCCTAAAGAATGTCCTTGTGGATACAGATTTCCCAGGTTCTGGAACGTTTGACGAGGAAAAGGTTATTAATGCGTTGAAGTACACGTTTACGCCTTCCAGCGATCGTTATAGCTTGAGGTTTTGGACACTCGAGAGAATTGGCGGTCGATGGACGTATCTCAATAATCCCGTAACGGCTTCAATCAATTACACTTCGAAATACCGCATGCGTGCGATGGTGACAACGCGTGTCGATTTTTATAAGAAAGATGGCACGGTCTACAAGGAAACGACGCGTCGCTACGAGAGCAATTTGCTCCAAAAGAAGAATGACAAAAAGGATCCCCAGTACACGTACAAGTATCCATTCATCCATACAGATGTTACGGTTGATAACAATTCCGGCGGAGACAGCGACCAAATTACAGATCCTAATCTGACCCTCGAGTCTTCTCCGACCGATACTGAAATGGCGGTGCGGAATTCAAAGGGCGAGCTGGATCCGAGATATAAGTTCTTGGGCTGGATTTCGACCGCCGAGGTCCAGAAGGATTCTGCCGTCTGGAAGTATATCTACGATGTCGAGGGCGATTCCTTCACCACTTCTGACCCGGTTAAAGCCTACCCGTATCTGGTGAGACCAGATTTCAAGGTCACCCAGTGTCAGGATGCCTATCCGGTGTACGCGAAGTACGACGTTAGGTACACCACCAACCTGCATCGCGCCGGTTTTGATGGCACGGACAAGGTCAATGTGCCTAAGTACGACATCGCTCCCGTTATCAACGCGGACACCGATCCTGCTACGGCAACGGTGACCCCTGACGTTACGACGCCGGTTTATAAAGCAGGCGGTGAGCTGTATAAGTTGCAGAAGGTTGAGATCGAGCTTCCGAATGGCGAAGTTCAAGAGCTCAAACCTAACGGCGATAACTCGTATTCCCATCAGGTGGAACCCGGCGGGGCCTATACATTTGTGGCGTACTATTCGCCGTTGGCGGTCGTGTACCATCTCAATGCCAAAGATGTGGATGGCAAAGTTGCTCAGCAAGGCGATATGCTCGGCAACCTTGATGGCGGCATCCCGAAGCCTACTTATGACGTCCGCACTATCGATGCGGATACAGGTGTGTTCAACGTCTTCGTGGGCTGGACGGAAGCCCAGCCGGCACCTGGCAAGGGCTATGTCGCTTGGTCGGAGGGCATCCATATGGTGAGTGCTTCTACCTTGGTCAAGGCTCCTATGGAGTTGTATCCGGTCTACCGTCCCAGCCTGGTTACCGTTCAATCGAACATCGACTCAAATCTCGCGAATCCTGCTCTTGTCCGCGGTCTCGGCCGTACTGATTCCGGCGACCAGATTTCTCTTGAGGTCAAGGCTGTCAAGGAGGTTGTGGGCATTGACGGCACCAAGTACGACTTTGCCGGCTGGTCGCGCGACTATGATTCCGATGGCAAATACACCCTGTTGACCGATGACGAGAAGTATCCCCTCGAGGGCAGCGAGCCCTTTGAGAGCGTGACCTACACCGCGGTGTACAAGATCGCGCCGTATAAGGTTCGCTATCACGGTGTCGACGGGTCGGTCGTCTTTACGGCGACGGTCGACTCGGACGGCGAGCGCGCGACGGGCGCCGGCTTTGTCCATAACGTCGATGTTCCCAAGGTGGATGAGAGCGGCAACCCGGTCTATGACAACGACGGCAATCCCGAGATGGAGAAAAAGTCCGTGGCATACGACCCGGACGCCCACTCCAAGATCGTCGCGCTGCTCGATGAACGGGCGGCCAGCGGTGACGTGCGCGAACTCTTCCTGGAGTGGCGATATGTGCCTGACGGTGGCGCTGCGAAGTCTTGGGATGAGTTTAAGGACGAGTCGGTTAAGGGCGACATGGACCTGTATCCCGTGACGTATCGCGTGGTCGCCAAGGATACATCAGACCCCGAGAACCACGTAACCATGACCACCGCGCAGCTTAAATGGCTGCTCGATCCCAACGCCGCCAACACAGTCGACAATAGCGCCGACAAAGCACCCTTTAAGGTCTGCTTTGCTGAGCCGTTTATGGGGACGCAGCTGACTGTTACCGTTAAGCGGGCGAGCTACGGTCCTGATGCGTCCATGACGGAGGAACCCGTTAACGACCAGTATGTCTCGCTCTACAGCTTGGGCTCGGGTAACGGTTCGTTCGACTTGGCCAACCGCCTGGAGTCCAAGAAGACGGGCGAAGGCAAGCAAGGCGACGGCAATGCCGTGTTCGACTTCGCCAAGACCCATGCGCTGACGATCGTCAAAAAGACCACCGATGCCAGCGCCATGGGACAAACGTTCCGCTTTAAGGTGGCACGCAAGGCGTCGGAGGATTCTCCTGCCGAGACGCGCATGGTCGAGGTGAAAGTTAGCGAGAGGCGCGACGAAGACGGCGAGACCTGGTATGTCGGCAGCGTGCAATTTGCCGCGCCGACGGGCATCTATACCGTCGAGGAAGACACGAATTGGGCATGGCGCTACGAGGGCGAGCTGAGCACGCCGGGCAAGGCGCCCGGTAAATCTGCCGAGCTGACGATTTCGTCTGCTTCGAGCGCGGGCGATGCGGTGGTGACGTGCGTCAACACGCGCGCGAATGACAAATGGGTCGATGGCGGCTCGCGTGCCAAGAATGTTTGGGAAAACGGCACGCTGAGGAGGGAGGACTAGGATGACTAAGCGCAAGCAGATCGTTGCCCTCCTTGTTGGCGTTCTCCTGTTGGCTGGCGCCGCCGGTACCTTTGCGTGGCTTTCGGTTACGGGGGTGCTGGTCAACGAGTTTGGCTTTGGTTCGGTGGCACCTTCGGTGGACGAGAACCTCAATGACAACGTGAAGAGCGACGTCACGATTACAAACAAGGGCTCGGCCCCGGCATACCTGCGTGTTGCGGTGGATATCTACTGGCAGGACCAGGATGGCGCGCGCCTGTGGGATGAGCCGGTTGCCGGCACCGACTACGTCATTGACTGGGGCAGTGTGTCCAAGGCATCTGCTTCCAACAGAGCCGCCTCTTGGGTTGTCGCGTCCGACGGATTCTACTACTGGACGTCTCCCGTTTCACCGATGGACAAAACCGATGTGCTCATCAAGAGCGTGACTGAGCATAAAGCAGGTGGGAAGAACCTGGTCGTTGACATTTCGACCCAGGCAATTCAATCCACGCCCGACGATGCAGTTGCAGAGGCATGGGGCTGTGCAGTCGAGGATGGCGTGCTGGTGCCGCCGCATGGGGGTGTGTAAGTATGGCT
The DNA here is from genome assembly GCA_900553935.1 of uncultured Collinsella sp. Taxonomy (GTDB): domain Bacteria; phylum Actinomycetota; class Coriobacteriia; order Coriobacteriales; family Coriobacteriaceae; genus Collinsella. The sequence continues at coordinate 1,220 of USFK01000022.1, read as the reverse complement.
TTCCCAATTCGCAAAGACGTTGCGACTTCCTTGCGCTGCGTGGTCGCGGCCATTTTCTGCATTGTCGCGCTCGCCGCGCCTGCTCGTGCGTTTGCCGACGCTCCCGCGATTGCCTATGACGGAAATGCGCGACAGTTGACGGTCTCGGGAGCGACGGGCTCTTCGGGGGAGCCCGATCTGTTTTTGGCCTTTAAAGATCTGATGCCCGGCGATGTGCGCGAGCAGCAGATCGAGGTTCGTGCCACGGGCGTAAAGTCCCAGGTACGCGTGTTTGTGCGGGCCGTTGTCGATCACGAGACGGCACACCTGCTGTCGCCCATTACCTTGACAGCGTCGGCGGGCGATGCGTCTGCCGGTTGGCTCCAGACGGGAACGCCGGGCAGCGTGTTTGCCTATCCCACGCAGGTCGCAACGTTTGCGAGCGATGGCAGCACGGTGCTCAATTTGCAACTAAGTGTCCCGACGTCGGTAGGCAACGAGCTTGCCGACGCAAACAAGACCATTCGCTGGGAGATTACCGCCGAGGACGACGGCGAGAAGATCCCCGTGCAGTCTGCTGGCAGCAAGAAGCCCGGCTTGCTCGGTCTCGTGGCAACGGGCGACAGCACACTCACGTTGCTTTTGGTGTTGCTGACGCTTGCAATCATCGCATTTATAGCCGCGCTTCTTTTGTCCCGGAGGAACAAGCGCTAGGTCCATCTTCTAAACGCAACGCCCTCCCGGGCGGCGGGCACGAAGTTCCCTGCTCTACAGTCCTGCACAAGAAGAAGGCCACATTAAGTGGCCTTCTTTGCGTGCGGAACTCGCGATGAACTTCGAGCCCGCCGCTCGGGAGGGCGCCCCTTTATTGATGGAAGGCCTAATAAGCGGATATTCCATGTCCGGATGTATTCAGAGCGGGACGCACTTTCCGAATGCGCGGCGTTTCGGAAAGTGTGTCCCAGAATCGACGCTCAGAGTGGTCCCCACTTTCCGGTTGATGTCTTGTCCGGAAACTATGTCCCGGAATTAAGGCTTGGAATGGGATGCACTTTCCGGTTGAATCCTTTGGCGGAAAATGTGACCCGGAATTTGTGATCGGAGTGGGATGCGCTTTCCCGACGGGGTCGCAAGAGGAAACTGCATCCCACTCCGGACATGAATTCTGGGACACAGTTTCCGGATGCAAAAAGGCCACATGACGTGGCCTTCAACTTATATATGTTGCGGGTACCCCCATG
>USFK01000021.1 GCA_900553935.1 uncultured Collinsella sp. | reverse complement strand
CCTGTGCATGAGCCGCTGGGGCATGCCGTACGAACCCGAGGGCATTCGTGCCATCGTGGCCCGCATGGACGAGCATGCGCTCCAGCCCATCGGCGATGCCTTCGATTTTTGCTACCTCGATACCACCAGCTACGACGAGTCCCACCAAGAGGACTTCTGCTGCATCCAAATCCCCGTAGCCCTCCAGATGTGACAAAGGGACAGTCCCTTTGTCACATTCGCGGCATGGCTGCCGCCCAAACCGTCACAACATTCGATGAAAATCTCGAAAACGAGGAAAAGCGTCGAATGTTGTGATGGTTTTCCTATCTGTGCCGGCGAGCTCCAGCACCGTCTGGGGGTATAAGGCTAGCAAGTGTTTATTTGCGAGGCTTAAGGGGCGCCCCGTATGGATATCGATAACTTTGAATGGTGGTATAGCGAGGGCGAGGCTCCGGACGAAGAGTGGGACGAGCCCGCGCCATGTGACGTGTCGAGCGACGAGGACGAGTCCGGCAATGATACCGGTGTCGAGCCTGAAGCCGCCTCCGATGCCGCCGAGCCCCTGACCTTTGAGCAGGCCTGGGCCCAGGCTGAGGCTGACGAGGCAAAGGCCGATGCCACGGCCACGCTGGGTGAGCCGGCCGATATGTCCATCTCGCCGGCAAAGACCCCGCAGCCGCGTCACACTATCGACCCCGATAGCACGGCATCCTTCAGCATTCTCGACGTGCCCTCGCAGGGCGCTCAAGCGCCCGCGCCCACGCATCGTCCTGACTTGGCTCGCGAGGAAGACGCGGGCCGCCGCTCGCCGCTCGGCCCCATCCTCATCGCCTTCATGGCCGGCGTCATCGCTTGCGCGGCGATCGGAAATGTCTGGAGCCACGTGGAGCAACAGCGCAAAGACGCCGCCAAGGTCGAGATGTCTGTCGAGCAATCGCTCAGCCGCACGCGCTCAGTGCATGTGTCGGTCGAGGTTAAGGACGGCGCGACGTGGGATACCGCGCGCGGCGATAGCCAAATGCTCATCCATATCGTGGGCCGCACGCTCAAGGGACAAGCAATCGACGAGTATCAATACGTTAATTCCGAAGGTGACGGCATCGAGCTCAAGCCCGGCGACTACGAGCTCACGGTCGATGAGCCGCCCGTCGCCACCGACGGCACGCGTTACCGTGCCTCAAAGCGCATGGTTCCGGTGAGTTTTAATTCACAGGCGCCCGATACGGTCGATAGCACGCCGCAGGGCGGGTTTGACCTTTACGCTATTGCTCAATAACTGCACCTGTCGCTCAACCCCGCCGCCAAGAGTGGGACAATAGCCCTCGACACCGTTGTTTACTATTGGAGGAAGTAGCATGTCCACCGTCACTACCATCAAGCGCGGCGGCCTCATCGCGGCCATCGATTCCATGGGCGCCCAGCTCACGAGCCTTGCCCTCAACGGCAACGAGTATCTGTGGCAGGGCGACCCGGCCTTTTGGGGCAAGCATGCGCCTATCCTGTTCCCCATCGTGGGATCGCTGCGCAACAACATGGCGACATCTGCGGCCGGCACCTGCGAGATGCCGCGCCACGGACTCGCTCGCATCGTCGAGCACAAGTTGGTCGAGGTTTCGGAGGACGGCTCCTCGGTAACGTACGAGATCACTGACACGCCCGAGTCGCTCAAGGCGTTCCCGTTCCACTTTAAGCTCAACATGACCTATGCCCTGACCGGCGACGCCACGCTCACGCAGGCCTTTGCCGTCACCAACACCGGCGACGTGGCCCTGCCGTTCTCGGTGGGCGGTCATCCTGCATTCAACGTGCCCGCCCCCGGTGCCGAAGACGAGGCGTTCGAGGATTACGAGCTGGCGTTTACCGAGGCTTGGACCAACGAGGCTCCCATCATCACGCCCGATGGCCTCATGACGTTCGAGGGCAGCTACAAGGCCCCCGATAACTCGGACGTGCTGCCCATCACGCACCGCAGCTTCGATAACGACGCCATCATGTTCACCGATACCCCGGGCTCTACGCTCACGCTGCGCGGTCGCAAGTCGGGCCACGGCGTCAAGATCGACTTTGAGGGCTTTAAGTACATCGGCGTGTGGTCTGCCGCCAACGACGCTCCGTTTGTGGCGCTCGAGCCCTGGACCGGCCACACCACCATGGACACCGAGGACGACATCTTTGAGCACAAGGTCAACACCATCACGCTGGCGCCGGGCGAGACGGACGTCCGCAGCTTTAGCGTCACCTTGCTCTAGAGGTTCCGCCGTTCTGACGAACGGTGGACCGGTCGACGCTGCGCGCCACCCAGAGCGACAATTTGCCATTCAAAAGGCACGGCATGACCAGACGGTCTATGCCTTGCCTTTTTCATGCCAACTTGTTCGCCCTGGGTGGCGCCCGCTGGCATTGCCAAAACATCGACGCTCCCAATGACTACCGTGTGTCTATTAATTTTTCGAGCTTGTGCTGCGCTGCTGGTCGCTGGCGTATATCCTGTTAAGTCGTCAGCATACGATTCAACAGGGAAGGCAGATTATGCATTCTCCCCATCAACGCGACGCGCATCCACAGCCGGTATGCAGCCGTCGCATCTTTTTGGGTAGCGCTCTCGCTGCGAGCGCTTCTGTCGTCGCCGGCGCACTTGCCGGCTGCCAGCGTCCCTCCACGCTGGAAGTAGTTCAGTCCACGACGGGCGGCGGTCGCGACGACCTGTCCGATTCTGTGATCGGCAAGGATAAGATCCGCATCGGCATGGAGGCGGCCTACGCCCCGTACAACTGGCAGGTTTCCGAGGCCAGCGAGTTCACGATCCCCATCGACAACGTGCAGGGCGCCTATGCCGATGGCTACGACGTGCAGATCGCCAAGATCGTCTGCAAGGCTCTCGGCGGCGAGCCCGTTGCCGTCAAGCAGAGCTTCTCGGGCCTTATCGACTCGCTCAACAACGGCCAGATTGACCTCATCATCGCCGGCATGAGCGCCACGCCCGAGCGCGAGGAGTCCGTCGGCTTTTCCGACCCGTACTTCATTGGCTACTTTGGCCTGTTCGTAAAAGAGGGCTCGCCCTACCAAAACGCCACCAAGCTCAGCGACTTCAGCGGTGCCACGGTGCTCGGCCAAAAGGACACCATGCTCGATACCGTCATCGACGAGATTCCGGGCGTTGTGCACAAGAACCCGGTCGATTCGGTCCCCACGGTGTTCTCGAATCTGCTGCAGGGCACGTGCGACGCCGTGACCTACAACACGGAGAACGAAAAGGGCTATATGGCCCAAAATCCCGGTATCGTCCCCATCCACTTTGCCGAGGGCGAGGGCTTTAAGCAGGAGGTCACGGCAAATGTCGGTTGCCGCAAGGGCTCGGACAAACTGCTTAAGCTCATCGACAAGACACTCAAGGGCATTAGCCAAGAGGAGCGCGACCAAATGTGGGACGCGTGCCTCGACCGTCAGCCGGCATAGGGAGGCAGCATGAAAGGCATCAATCGTCTGGCCTCCTTTATCAAGGCCGACCACCGTTATGTGTACCTGGGCACGAGCGTTATCGCGGCGCTCGGCTTGGCATTTAGCCAGCGCAACCCCACGCCGCTGAGCTTTTTGGCGCCCACCGGCATCTTCCAGGATTGCCTTTGGGCGATTCTTTGGGCCTGGATCGTCGTGTCGGCGGCAGCGCTCGTCACCAAGGTTATGCACTGGAGCGACTATCGCGAAAAGTCACCGTTTGCATCCGAGCGTTTCCGTCGCGGCGCGCGCCTGGGCAGCTATGTCGTGGTCGTCATCGCGGCGATCTTCTTTGTCGACCGCTGCGTCATGTCGTTTATCGATCTGGTGCAGGTGAGCATTGTCTCGGATTCCAACCCCAGCGACTTTTTGTCGAGCTTGGTCTACATGACCTACAAGAGCGGCGACTTCTTCATCCGTGGCATCGAGATCACCATCGCGCTTGCCACCTTCGGCACCGTCATCGCATTCTTCCTGGCGCTGCTCTTTGTGTTCCTGCGTATTCAGACCTTCGACCGCGTAGACAACGACCTGGTGCGCTTCTTTAAGAGCATCGGCCGCGGCTTTGCGACCGTCTACTCCACCATCGTGCGCGGCACGCCCATGATGGTCCAGGGCCTGCTCATCTATTACGCGGGCTTCACCGTTTTGCGCGGCATGGGCTTCGAGACCGCCCAGGCCAACCAGATTTGGAGTACCTTCACCGCCGGCCTCGTCACCATCTCGCTCAACTCCACCGCCTACATGATGGAGGTCCTGCGCGGCGGCATCGAGTCCATCGATCCCGGCCAGGCCGAGGCAGCGCGCTCGCTGGGGCTTTCGCAGTGGCAGGCTATGCGCAAGGTCGTGTTCCCCCAGGGCATTAAAAACGCGATTCCGGCGCTCACCAACGAGCTCATCATTAACATCAAGGATTCGTCGGTGCTCTCGGTCATCGGCGTGTTCGACCTCATGTATGCCACCACCACCGTCGCCGGCGTGTACTACCGCCAGATGGAGGTCTACTGCGTGGCGCTCGTGGTCTACCTGATCCTGACGCTCGTGGCGAGCCGCCTGCTCGAGGCCTTTGGCAAAAAGCTCGGCGCCGAGGCTCCTGCCACGCTGCCCAGCTCTAACTAGGCTTAAGACGAGGAGAATCATCATGGCAGATACCGCCACTACCGGCACCGCGGCCGCCGCACAAACTAAAGAGTCACTCATCCGCGTCGAGGGCCTGCGCAAGAGCTTCGGCTCGCTCGAGGTGCTCAAGGGTATCGACTTGTCCGTCAATCCCGGCGAGGTCGTCACCATCATCGGTGCTTCGGGTTCGGGCAAATCGACCTTTCTGCGCTGCCTCAACCTGCTCGAGACCCCGGACGCGGGCCACATCTGGTTCCACGGCCAGGACCTTACGGCCGAGCGCTGCAATATCAATAAACTCCGCGAGGACATCGGCATGGTGTTCCAGGGCTTTAACCTGTTCAACAACATGGATGTGCTCGACAACTGCACGCTCGCGCCCGTCACGCTCAAAAAGATGAGCAAGGCCGAGGCCGAGAAGGTCGCGATGGAGCATCTGGCGAGTGTGGGACTCGAAAAGTTCGCGCACGCCGCCGTGGGTCGCCTGTCCGGTGGCCAAAAGCAGCGCGTGGCCATCGCTCGTGCCCTGTGCATGAATCCGCAGATCATGCTGTTTGACGAGCCGACCTCAGCGCTCGACCCCGAGATCGTGGGCGAGGTGCTCGAGGTCATGCGCAAGCTCGCGGCCGACGGCATGACCATGGTCGTCGTCACGCACGAGATGGCCTTTGCCCGCACGGTGTCCGACCGCGTGGTCTTTATGGACAAGGGCGTGGTGCTCGAGGATGCCGCGCCGGCCGAGCTCTTCGGCAACCCCAAACACCAGCGCACTCGTGAGTTCCTCTCTCGCTATCTCGAGGACAAATAACCGACCGCAAACGCTTACGTTGCAGGGCCGCTCCCGTGGGGCGGCCTTTGTCGTCACAATCGAAAGGATGTCATGGCCGAGGTTTGGCGCTTCTTTGCGCATGAGGACGATTTTGCCGATATAGACGAGGCCGGCGCGTGCGAGCGCTTGGGCCGCGTGCTGTCGTTTCCGACCATTTCGAGCATGGATGCCGAGGCGGTGGATTGGCAGCCCTTCGGCGACCTGCGCGCGTATATGCAGCAGGCCTGGCCGCACGTATTTGCGGCGGGCGAGGTCGAGCTTGTCGGCCGTTCGCTGTTGGTGACGCTTGGCGGTTCCGACTCCGCCCTCAAACCCGTCATGCTCATGGGCCACATGGACGTGGTCCCCGTGGTGCCGGGTACCGAGGCCGACTGGACGCACGCCCCCTTTAGCGGACAGGTTGACGACACCTACATTTGGGGTCGCGGCGCTATCGACATGAAGGATCAGGTCGCAGGCATTCTCGAGGCGGTTGAGTATGCGTTGGCGCACGGCTGGGAGCACAAGCGTTCGCTGTTGCTCGCCTTTGGCCAGGACGAGGAAACCACGCAGTACGGCGCTGGAGCTATCGGCCGCGTGCTCGAGGAGCGCGGTGTTGAACTTGAATATCTGATCGACGAGGGTGACTACCGTATTGTTTCGGCTGCCGAGTACAACGCGGGCGAGGGTTGGCTCATGCACGCCGACCTGGCTGAGAAGGGTTATGCCGACATTGTGCTCAAGACAAAGAGCGCGGGTGGGCATTCTTCCAACCCCTACGGCGGCACGTCGCTCGAGGTGTTGAGCCGTGCCATCACCGCAATCTGCGATATCGAGTGGCCGACGCGCGTCACGGACCTGCTTGCCGCACAGCTCGTCGAGCTGGAGCTCTACACGGCCGACGAGATTGCTTCCAACAAGGACGCCATCGTGCGCGAGTGCCTCGCCAGCAAGAAGCTCTATCCGCTCGTGACCACCACCTGTGCACCGACCCAAATCGAGGGCGGTAGCACCGGTGCTAACGTGATGCCGCAGGATATGTGGGCCAATATCAATTTCCGCATGCTCGAGGGCACGAGTGTGGCCGATGTCGTGGCCTGCTGCCGCGTCGCCGTTGCCGAGGCGGGGCTCGCCGACCGTGTCGAGATCGAGCTCGGTCCTGGCAGCTCCGAACCCTCGCCGTCTCCGCGCATCGGCGGACCGGGACTCGAGACCGTCCGCGCCATCGCCGCCCGCTATTTCCGTGATCCAGAGGGGACGGAGGAAAACGGATCATCAGCGGCGGGCGGAGCTCCTATCGGTATCGTTCCCTCGACCGTGATTGGCGCGACCGATGCTGCCAACTACCAGCGCATTTGCCCCGAGTGCATTCGCTTCTCGGCCTTTGTGGTAGACGATGACGAGTGCGAGCGCGGTGTCCACGGCACCAACGAGCGCATCACCCGCCGCGCCTACCTCCAGGGCGTACGCTTTTTCATCGCTCTGCTTCAAACGCTCTAGAATGTGACAAAGCGACAGTCCCTTTGTTAGCCGTTGGGGACGTTCTTAAACGACTAGTCGTTAATGAACGTCCCCAACGGCTATGTCCACTCATTCCGTGCGGGTTATATGCAGGTTTGCCTGCGCACGCTATCATGTATGGGTTAGACCGCAACTATGTACCCCATACGCGAAGGGATGCGCATGTATCTGAAGATCGACATGTTCTAGCCGGGCTTACCCCCGCAGCGGCGCCGCGCGCCCCATCAACTCTGCCGATTTTCACCTTCACGCATATAAAGGAGTCCCGCCATGCGCGACAAGCTCGAAAAGATCATCAAGGCCTACGAGGAGCTCGAGAAGAAGCTTTCCGACCCGGCCGTTGCCTCCGACATCAAGGAGTTCACGCGTCTCAACAAGGAGTACGCGCACCAGTCCGACCTCATCGCCGCCTCGCGCGAGTACATCGGCGCGCTCGATGACATCGAGGCTGCCAAGGAAATGCTCCACGATACGACCGATGCCGATGAGAAGGAGATGCTCCAGATGGACATCTCCGAAAACGAGGCCAAGCTTCCCCAGCTCGAGGAAGACATTAAGTACATGCTCATCCCGAGCGACCCCAACGACGACAAGAACACCATCGTCGAGATTCGCTCCGCCGCCGGTGGCGACGAGGCGGCTATCTTTGCCGGCGATCTGTACAAGATGTATCAGCGCTTCTGCGAGTCGCGCGGCTGGAAGACCACCGTGCTCGACTCCAGCCCCAGCGAGGCCGGCGGCTTTAAGTCCATCGAGTTCAAGGTCGAGGGCGACCGCGTCTACTCCGTCATGAAGTTCGAGTCCGGCGTGCACCGCGTCCAGCGCGTTCCCAAGACCGAGTCCCAGGGTCGCATCCAGACCTCCACGGCAACCGTCGCCGTGCTTCCCGAGGCCGAGGAGATCGACGTTCAGATCAACCAGTCCGACCTGCGCATCGATACCTACTGTGCCTCCGGCCCTGGCGGTCAGTGCGTTAACACCACCTACTCCGCCGTGCGCATCACCCACCTGCCCACCAACACCGTGGTGCAGTCGCAGGAACAGCGCTCCCAGATCCAGAACCGCGAAGTCTGCATGCAGATGCTGCGCGCCCGTCTGTACGAGATGGAGCTCGAGAAGCAGCAGGCGGAGCTCGGTGCCGAGCGCCAGAGCCAGATCGGCCACGGCAACCGTTCCGAGAAGATCCGTACCTACAACCAGCCCCAGGACCGCGTGACCGATCACCGCATCGGCTTCAACTCCACCTACAACGGCGTCCTCCTGGGCGACCAGCTCGGCACCGTCATCGAGGCGCTCGCCGCCGCCGAGCGTGCCGAGAAGCTGGCACAGGCCGTTTAGTAGGTTACGCGGTTTTGCCAAACCGCGTAACGGCTCGACGCTGCGCGCCGCCCAGAGCGACAATTTGTCATTCAAAAGGCAAGGCATGACCAAAAGGTCTATGCCTTGCCTTTTTCATGCCAACTTGTACGTTCTGGACGTCGCTCGCTGGACTTATGCTCAACCTGCGACGCTGTTATTGTTGGTGCAGGGGAACAGCTTGCCCGCTCTGGTGCCCGTTCGCTGACTTTGGCTCTGCCTGTGACGTTTCCATTGTTGGTGAGGAGTGACTTGGTTCCTGCTTCAAAGTAGCTATCCCGGGTCCCCGGTGGTTGCGGTTGGCGTGTTTGGTTGGTGCCTGTTGGTGGCCACGCCCTTGCGAGGGGCAGGCTCCGTTATAATCGCCTAGAACATTAAATGGAAACGGGACGGGAGCCATACATGCGCCAGGGTTTCGACAACGCGAAGTATATCGAGCTGCAGGCCGCTCATATTAAGGAGCGCAGTTTGGCGGCAAGCTGTATTTGGAGTTTGGCGGCAAGCTGTTTGACGACTATCACGCGAGTCGCGTGCTGCCGGGTTTTGAGCCGGACAGCAAGTTTCGCATGCTCAAGAGCATTGCCGATGACGTTGAGGTCATCATCGCGATCAACGCGAACCACATCGAGAAGAATAAGGCCCGTGGCGACCTGGGCATTACCTATGACGAGGACGTTTTGCGCCTGGTCGACCTGTTCCACGGCAACGGTTTCGCTGTCGCGGCCGTGGTTATCACCCAGTACGCCGGCCAGCCCGCCGCCGATGTGTTTCGCAATCGCCTGAACGCGCTCGGCATTCCCGCCAAGCTGCACTATCCCATCGAGGGCTATCCGCACGACGTCGACCTGATCGTGTCTGACGACGGCTATGGCAAGAACGAGTTTGTCGAGACCACCCGTCCGCTCGTCGTCGTTACTGCGCCCGGCCCTGGCTCGGGCAAGCTCGCCACCTGCCTGTCTCAGCTCTATCACGAGCACAAGCACGGCACCGCCGCCGGCTACGCCAAGTTCGAGACGTTCCCGGTCTGGAATCTGCCCCTCACGCATCCGGTCAACATCGCCTATGAGGCCGCCACGGCCGACCTCGACGATGCCAATATCATCGACTCCTTCCACTTGGAGGCCTACAACAAGACCACGGTCAACTACAACCGTGACGTCGAGGCTTTCCCGGTGGTCCGTGCCCTGATGGAAAAGATTCTGGGGGAGAGCCCCTACCAGAGCCCCACCGACATGGGTGTCAATATGGTCGGCTTTGCCATCACCGATGACGATGCCTGTCGCGATGCCTCCAAGATGGAGATCGTCCGCCGCTACTTTTCTGCGGTGGAGGCCGTGCGCCGCACCGGCGTGGGCGATGAGCAAGTTGATCGTCTCAAGATCATTATGAAGAAGGCCGGTATCGACAAGAATTACTCGCCGGCACGCTCGGCCTCCCTTACCAGGGAGCAGCTGACGGGTGGCCCCGTAGGCGCCATGGTCATGCCCGACGGCTCCGTGGTGACCGGTAAGACTTCCACGCGCCTGGGCGCCGCGAGCTCGCTCATCATGAATGCGCTTAAGCAAGTCTCGGGCGTTGATCTTGAGCTCGAGGTCATTAGCGATGAGGCGATCGAGCCTATCAGCAAGCTCAAGACGCATTTCCTGGGTAGCAAGAACCCGCGCCTGCACACCGACGAGACGCTTATGGCCCTCTCGATCACCTCGGCAACGAGCGAGACGGCGGCCCGCGTCCTTTCGGGCCTGGAGCAGCTGCGCGGCTGCGATGCCTTCTTTAGCGTGATTATCTCGCCGACGGACGAGACGGTGTTGCGCAAACTGGGCATCAACGTGTGCTGCGAGCCCAAGTTCGAGCGCCGTGGTTTCTTCCACCGCTAAGCCTGGATAAATTGGTCGAAAAGGGGCGCATCGGGTATGCATTCGGTGCGCCCCTTTTATCAACAAAGCTACCGTTTAACCTAAAATTAGCTCGTTTACCTGCCTATAAGCGATTTGGACGGTATACAATAACCCTAATTGTTTCATCCTTTTGCGGGGATGCCGCATGATGGATGTTGCCGGCCATCATGGGGTGTGCCGGTCGCGCACGGTGCAAGTGATGCCCGTGCTCGGTTTGAGGAGGCTGCCATGGCTGGCAAGGGTCGTGCGAGTGTCAACGATATGAAGCGTGTCGAGGTGCAGGTGCTGATGGAGATCGCTCAGCAATCCGAAGACAACGGCGGATTTTATGGCTTTTCGCGCAAGACGCTTGCCGAGCGTGTGGGGGTGTCTCCGTATCGCGCCCGTGCGGCAATTGAGCGCTTGGAATCCGAAGACATCATTGAGGTCGTCTCGCGCTACAGCGACGACGGCGGCCAGCTCGCAAATGGTATTTGTCTCACGGAGCGTGGCGAGTGGTATCTAGAGGGCGTCCGTGCCGGTATGCTCGTGCAGGACTTAATCAAGGACGAACTCGCCGATCGATAACAGCATGCATTCATAGTGGAAACGACGCCGCCTGGGCAACCGGGCGGCGTTTTGTTGCAAGATTGAGAAATGCAATCGCACGCGAGAAAAATTGCGGACGGTCCGCGGCGCGAGTATTACAATGAAGACCCGTAAGATGTGGATAAACAACTTCTACGGGAAGCGCAGGTAACTCAATATGACCAAGCATGTGTTCGTAACCGGTGGCGTGGTTTCGTCCCTGGGCAAGGGTATCACCGCGGCCTCGCTGGGCCGTCTGCTCAAGTCGCGTGGCTACAAAGTAACGATGCAGAAGGCCGACCCGTATCTGAACGTCGACCCCGGTACCATGAGCCCGTTCCAGCATGGTGAGGTCTTTGTAACCGAGGATGGTTACGAGTCCGACCTGGACCTGGGTCATTACGAGCGCTTTATTGATGAGAACCTGACCCGCGATTCCAACTTTACGACCGGTGCCATCTACAAAAGCCTAATCGCCCGTGAGCGTCGCGGCGACTTTTTGGGCGGTACCGTGCAGGTGATTCCCCACGTCACCAATGCCATTAAGGACAAGTTCCGCCGCATCGAGGAGCAGACCGGCTCCGATGTAGTCATCACCGAGCTGGGCGGCACGATCGGCGACATCGAGTCCCAACCGTTTGTCGAGGCCATCCGTCAGTACCGCAAAGAGGCCGGCCCCGAGAACGTCTGCTACATCCACGTGTCGCTCGTTCCCTATATCGCCGCCGCCCACGAGGTCAAGACCAAGCCCACGCAGCATTCCGTCAAGGAGCTCCGCAGCTTTGGCATCCAGCCCGATATTATCGTGCTGCGCTCCGACCACCATATCGATGACGCTATCCGCGGAAAGATCGCAAGCTTCTGCGATGTCGACACCGATTGTGTCTTTACCAACGAGGACTGCGCGAGCATTTACGATGTTCCGCAGCTGCTTGCCGAGCAGGACTTTGACCTGCGCATTTGCGAGCGTCTGGGTCTGGACCCGCGTGAGCGCGACATGAGCGAGTGGAATGAGTTCCTGCGCAAACAGAATCACGCCAACCATCACGCCGACAAGGTGAAGATCGCCGTCGTGGGCAAGTACACGCAGCTGCCCGATGCGTACCTGTCGGTTATCGAGGCCCTGCACCATGCGGGCGTCTTCTACGATCGCCATGTGGACGTCCAGCTGGTCGACGGCGAGAGCCTCGACGGGCAGAATGTCTCCGAGGTTCTGGGCGACGCCTCGGGCATCCTGGTCCCCGGCGGCTTTGGCAAGCGCGCCCTGGAGGGCAAGATCCTTGCGGCCGAGTTTGCCCGTGAGCACAAGATTCCGTATCTGGGCATTTGCCTGGGTATGCAGGTGGCCGTGTGCGAGTTCGCCCGCAACGTCGTCGGCCTTGCCGGCGCCAGCTCCTCCGAGTTCGATCCGGACGGCCCGTTTAGCGTCATCGATCTGATGAGCTCGCAGGAGGATGTCACCGAGAAGGGCGGCACCATGCGCCTGGGCGCCTATCCGTGCAAGCTCGCCTCCGATACCCTTGCTCGCGAGGCATATGGCGAGGAACTCGTCTACGAGCGTCACCGTCACCGCTTTGAGTTCAACAACGCCTTCCGCGACCAGCTTGAGGACGCCGGTTTGGTTATCTCGGGTCTGTCGCCCGACGAGCGCCTGGTCGAGATGGTCGAGCTGCCGCGCGACGTGCATCCGTGGTATGTGGCAACCCAGGCTCATCCCGAGTTCAAGAGCCGCCCGACCAACCCGCAGCCGCTGTTCCGCGAGTTCGTGCGTGCCTCGATCGGCCAGCACGAGGGTGTCGACCGTCTGCAGGTGACGCCCATGAACCTCGCTACGGACTAAGGGTGCCGTCGAATAAGGAACATACCGAAGCTACTCCCTCGTCGCTCGCCGTGGCGGCGGGGGAGTATCTCGATTACCTCGCGGTCGAGCGGGGTTTGGCGCGCAACACGATTGCGGCCTATCGTCGTGACCTGACGACGTACTGCGCCTATCTGGAGCGGGCGGGTATTGTGTCTTTTGAAGAGGTGACCCGTCAGGTCGTGGAGGGCTTTGTCGCAGACCGTCGCGATGGGGGCTATTCCGATGCCTCGGTGGAGCGTGCGCTTGCGGCCGTGAAGGGCCTGCATGCCTTTTTGGTGTGCGATGGGATTGTGGCCCAAAATCCAACGGCGGCGTTGCGCCTGCCTAAAAAGGCTGAGCGTTTGCCGGAGTATCTATCGGTGGAGGATGTCTCGGCGCTGCTCGATCAAGACTTCCCCGAGGGCGAGATGGGCTTGCGCGACCATGCCATCTTGGAAGTGCTCTACGGATGCGGCTTGCGTGTGAGCGAGTTGGTGGGGCTCGATGTGGGCGATATCCATATCGACGATGGCTTTGTGCTCGTTCGCGGTAAGGGCTCAAAGGAACGCCTGTCCCCGCTGGTGGGAAGCGCGGCGCGAGCTCTGACGCGCTATATAACTAAGGGGCGTTCTCGCTTGGCGGCCCATGCCCACGGAACCGAGACCTCGGCGGTCTTTTTAAATAAGAACGGCCGCCGTCTGTCGCGCCAGGGCATCCATGCCATCTGTGAGCGCTACGGGCGCCAGGTGGGGCTGGTGGGACTCCATCCCCATACGCTGCGTCACTCCTTTGCCACCCATATGCTTGCGGGCGGTGCAGACCTCCGTGTGCTACAGGAGATCTTGGGACATGCCGATATATCGACCACGCAGGTCTACACGCATGTCGATCGTACGCAACTGACCGAGGTCTATCTGGCGGCGCACCCGCTGGCACATCGTTAACACATCGCTGGCCTGCATATCTATAGGTATTTGGGGACGGGCCCCAGATTGCCGCGGCGTGCTTTTGCGCGCGCAT